>NZ_CAKVKB010000165.1 GCF_934754915.1 uncultured Clostridium sp. | reverse complement strand
TATATAATAAAATTCTTCCATCTTGTGATTCTTGCTTTTCTTGATGCATATTTGATATTGCTTTTAATCTTCCTATTATTTGTGCTTGTTTTTCCTTACCGATATTTGCCATAACAAACAATTGTCCATCTATTCTGAAACGTACTCTTACAGAATCAATCTGAGGCTCTATATGAATATCTGAAGCTCTTTTTTCAATTGCAAGTCTTATTATACTATCAACTAAATCTGTTACAGATGCCGTTTCTTCTAGGTTCTCCATTGCTGTTGTTGATACTTCTTCAAATCTTTTAAAATATTCATCAATATTAGTCTCAAATGCCATGTATGGTTCCATTACCAAACCTTTATTTAAAACTAACATTTTAACACTTTTTATATTATCTTTATTATTAGTAACATCTGCAAAAGCTATTTTTATTTTTCCAGATTCTATATCAAATGGAACTGCTTTATAGTTTTTCATCATATCTAATGGTAAATATTCTGTTGGTTCTATTTTTATTTTTTCATCAGTTAAATAAACTCCTTTAACACCTATAATATCCCCAATCTCCATAGCAAGTCTATTTGGTTCTGCAGTCTTTAATATATATAAAATATCACCTAGTCTTTTATTTGGATGTTCAGTTTGATACTGAAGAGCCCTTTCGATTGCATCTCCACTAACTACGCCTCTTCTTACTAATTCTATTCCTAATGGTTGTTTTCTTTTAATTTCCATAACAAATTATCCTTTCTTTGGTTTATCTTACATTTTAACATTTAGTATTGTAGAAAATTTTGAGTTACTTATATTAAAATTTATATTAAGTTTTTTGTCTGTATAATTAAATACATTTCCTGTGGGAGCCGAAATATTTTCACATAAAGTAATTTTCTTTTCAATTTGGTCTCCGACATTTACAAAATATATATTTTTATTTTGACAAATATATTGGTGTTCTGTATTATCACTAAATACAAAAATTATACAGTCTTTTCCATCAGCTCCTGATTTTACATATGCTAAATTATTTGAATTTGCATCTTTTGTTATATATGATAGGAATTTCGAATATTGTTCTTCCGCGTTTTGCTTTATAGATATTTCTGATAAGTTTTGGTTAAAATATCCTAAAAAGTTGCTCATCAAAGCAATTATAATTAATAAACCTATTACATAAATAATCAAAGATGTTAATGTAATACCTCTATTTGATTTCAATTTCAAAGTTCCTTTCTTTTTAAGTATTTCTTGCAATAACACTTATGTCTATATCTTTTACATTATCTCCACATGGATAAAATACTCTAACTTTTACCTGTTTTATATAGTCTTGTTTTTGAGCATCGCTAGGATAATAATTTTTAACTCCAATTTGAATTTGATAATGTTCTCCATTTTCTCCTGTCGTTGTATAATATACATAGCTATACCCTGTTTCTTCTTTATCAGGATTTTTATAGGTTGATGCCTCATATTTTTCCTTTATGTCTGTATTCAGCTCATTTCCAGATGCTGTAATATTACTATAAGCTTCAGATTTTACAATTTCTAATACATTTGTTGCTATATTTACAGCTGTTGATTTTCTTTTTACATCTGCATTTATTTTCTGTATATTATACACTATTCCGAATACTGTTGGTATAAATATTAATATTATTATCATTGATATGGAAATATCTATACCCGCAACTCCTCTATTTTTTTTGAAAAATTTTTTCATTATTACTCCTTTATCCATGATATGTGAAATATAAATTTCCTATATATAGAATTACATTTGTTATACTAAATAAATACCCAAATTTATATAATTCTTCTTTTATGTTTTTTTGCTCTTTTCTAAATTTATTTAAGTTATTTGAAATAGCATAAATTGCTTTTGTTATTCCTATTGCTAAAAATGTTATTATTATTGAAAGTAATGTTGTAATTATCCCTGTGTTTATTATCATTATTACTATTAACATTAGTATTTCCAACATATAACTTGATTTTGCTTTTTGTATTTGTGTTTCACTATCTATAATTAATAATACTATCAATGTGACTAAATACATCACATATCTATAAATACTAGTTTGTCCCATTATGCATAGATATATTATGTAGCTACATGATACCAACAAACCATAGTATAATACTCCTCTTTCTATTTTTCTATATTCTTTGTCTATCCCAGCTATTATGAATATTGAAACTAAATATAAAACAATAAATGTAAATTTAACAATTGCTTTAATATTCAAATCATACGCATTTATTTTTAGGCAATATGCTATAAGTACAAATGCTATTCCCGATAAGATTTCTAATATAAAATATCTTGGTCTTATTTTTTGTTTGCAATTTTTGCATTTGCCTCCTAATAATATGTAACTTAGAACAGGTATTAGTTCAAAAAAGCCTAATTTATGATTACAGTTAGGACAAAATGAATGTGTTTTTATTATATCTATTTTTCTTGGTATTCTGTATACGGCTAGTGTGTAAAAACTGCCGAATAGTGTTCCCATTATGAATATTATTATATATAAGAATGTGTTCATTTGTTTCTTTCCTTTTTTAATAAAAGCATATGCATATAGCATGCATATGCTTTTATTTAATATAGTCTATATTTATTAATAATTTTATTCTGTAAGTGTAGGTACTGCAGATGTTACAGCTCCTGATTCAGCATTTAAATAAACTGTTTGGTTTGAAATTGAATCAGTAATTGTAAAATATGCAGGTGATGTTGAAGCT
This sequence comes from uncultured Clostridium sp., assembly GCF_934754915.1. GTDB lineage: Bacteria > Bacillota > Clostridia > Clostridiales > Clostridiaceae > Clostridium. The sequence continues at coordinate 3,524 of NZ_CAKVKB010000165.1, read as the reverse complement.
ACAGCTGCAGTAAATGTAGCAGAAGCGTTTACATTTGAACCACCTACTTGATTGATATCTTTTGCTAATTGTGTTGCATCAGCTTCTGTAAGTACTTTCCATCCTTTATTTGTTGTTAAATAGTCTCCTACAACTAATTTAGTCATTTCCTCAAGATTTTTAGCAGAAGATTGTTCCTTTGCATTCTTTGCATTGGTTAATATACCATTATTTCCTGATAACATAGCAATAGAAACTCCTGCTAGAATTAATAGAACTATAATAGTTACAACCAATGCAATAAGTGTTATACCTTTGTTATTTTTCATTAGTTTTCCCCCCTCTCTCTTTTGAATTTTATTTTTTTATTTGTAAATATATTAGCCTGTAGCTAATATAATGTTAATATCTAATAATTATTTAGTACCTTTACCCTTGTAAATACTAGGTGCTGTACTTTCTGTTGATTTATTTGGATTTGTCACTTCATTATTTTGTGTTCCACCATTGCTATTGCTTTCTCCATTGTTGTTATCTCCATCTGTAGATATTGACTTTGATACTGGTGCAAATGGATTTGTTTTTCCCGGAACATATGTATTTGTGCTTTGATATCCACTTAAATCACTTGCTGTTACTTCATATGTTAATATAACATTGTCTTTGTCACTTTTTGTATCGATATTATCATCAAGTAAGTCTTGTATATCTTCTGAGGCTGTATATGTAACAACTTCAGGTACTACCTTTCTATTTGGAATATATCTATACAATGCTATAGCTAAAATTAACATAGTTAATAAACATACAAGCAACATTATGATTATTTCCTTTATAACTTTTGTCATTTGAGCCTCCTTAATTTGTAGCATTTACACTTGTCACATTTGTTTGTGATGAAGCGTTTGTTGTTACTGTTGTAGCACTGCTATTAGTAGTTACTGTTGAATTTGTGTTTGTATTCGTTGTTGAATTTGTTACTGTATTTGTATCAGAACTTGTATTTGTTGTATTATTTGTTGTATTTTCTGTACTATTAGATGAAGTAGTATTACTTGATGTATTTTCACTCGTTGGCTGATCAATTGTTCCAACATTAATTGGTATTTCCTTACACGTAAATGATGCTGACAACATATTATCTTGGTTTCCACTACTCATTTTAAAATCATCAATTTTAAATCCTAATTTAGAATCATTTTCTATTTCATATATAAAATTGGTTATATTTATATATTCGCCTTCTATTGCAAAATTTAAGTTATATAAATTTTGACTAGTTCCACTTGAGACTAAATCTATTTTTATAACAACATTTTCATTTCTTGCATAGTTTCCAAGCTTTGTCCATAAATAATCAATGTCATAGGTTTCTAATTGAGATGCATAGGTAGGATTTTGTGACTTTGATAATATTGCTTGGTTTTCATATTCAGTTTTACTATCTTGTAAGGTATTTGCTGTTTTCTTTAATTTTGATTCGTTATTTGCATATGTAATACTAATTACATTTGATAATTCAGTAATTTTTTGTTCTACTTGGCTATTTTTTTCATCAAGTCCCTTTATTCCTTTTATGTTTAAACCACTTATGCCATTTACCATAAAAAATGCAGAGCCAATTAACAATAAACAAACTAACACACTTATTAAAATTTTTCTCATGGTAATTCTCCTTCTATTTTAACTGTTACTACATCCCCACTTTTTTGGCTGCTAGAAGATACAGCATTATTTAGTATTCCTGAGACCTTTATTTTTGCTATAAAATATCCTAATTGGTCATAATCACTTGCTTGTGCAATAATTGCTATTTGTTTTCCTGTTGTATTTTGAATTGATGTAAGTTGTACTCCTTCTGGAATTGTATACATTATTTGATTTAGCAAATTAGGAATTGAGTTTTTCATTTCTGCAATATTACTTATTTTATCATTGATTGCTTTTAGTTCTTCTGTTAAAGCTGTATATTTTTTGTCTTTACTTGTTAAAGAATCTATATATGTATCAATCTTTGCTACTTGAGCATTTTCAGAAGCTATTGAAAGTTCAACTTCTTCTTGTTTTTTATCCATTTGACTATATAATGTTTTTGAAAATGCAATAAATATAATGTTTATTAGTACTATTGCAATAGCAACCCTAAGTAATATCGTCTCGGTTTGATCTAATTGTCCTTTTAAAGACACATTATCTATAGAAATTTTAGGTAGTTTCTTCGTTGATTTACTATCCTTCTCTTTGCCAGATTCAACTTTCTTTTCTTTTTTATTTCCCAAAGAAATGTCTGTATTTAATACTTGTTTAATTTGGTCCATAAAATTTGGTTTTCTAAAGTTTAAAGACTGCATGCCTTCTCCCAATGATTGCATTGCTAGAGAAATTGCACTATTTACTTCTATATAATCTTTTATATTAATCTGTGTTGCAGTTGATTCGATTATACTTGGTTTTAATATTTTGCAGTCAGATGTTGGCAAGAATTCTTGGAAATATAAATCTACATTATTTATAACTGATAATGTTCCTGTTAAATAAACTGTAGATATTTTTACAGGTGATTCTTCAACTATTTCTTTTACCTTTTGACTTATTTGATATAATGTAGGAACTATATCTTCCAAATGTGGTTGTTCTTTTGAATCATCTATTACATTTGCAGTATAGATTGTTGTTTCTTTGCAAATTTCGTATGCTTTACTCATAGAATTTTCTGTTCTATTTATTTTTTCTAGAACTTCTTGGCTTCCATTATCTATTGTTTCAACATTGTATATTTGTCTGTCATAAATTGTTGTTATGGTTGTTTTTTCTTCCATATTAACAATTAATACATTTTCCTTTTTTTCAAATCTCGTTATACTTGCTATTGCTGTTCCAATTGGCAATATTCCAGATAAATTATGTGATTCTAGATATTGTTTTTGCTTATTTAACTCAATTTTATTTACTATGACCTGAATTGCTTTTATTCTTTCCTTGTTTTGTATATTAGATACTAAAGCATATCTTGTTTCAAATGCCTTTTGGTTATATTTATTTTCATCACAAAATGTTTGAAATTCTGTTTCTACTGTCTTTTGTATATCATTTTTTGAAAGTAGTGCAAAAATGTCATAATATAAGTATCTTTCATTTGCCAGATTTATCGATATTTGTGTATTAAAGCTGTATGTTTCTTCAACTATCTTTTTTATTGCGTCATTCAAATTATCAAAAAATCTTATTCCAAACGCGTCTACTTTAAATGTGTCTCGGTCTTTAGAAACTTTTGCATATTTTATTAAATTGTTTTCTATATATATTCCTAAACAATTTTGCATTTTCTTTACTCCTTGATTTTATTCTCTCTTGTTTTTAATTCATCTTTTTATCACTTTTTATTCTATATGTTTTTTTTTCTAAAATCAATACCTTTGCTTAAAATGTAATATAAATGTAATATTGATGTAATATTATCTTTTTTTGTAATATTTTTTGTAATTTTTGTCCCATTGGGACCGGTTCTTTTTGATGCATTTTGAAAAAATAAATGTCTCCATTTA
>NZ_CAKVKB010000164.1 GCF_934754915.1 uncultured Clostridium sp. | reverse complement strand
CCTTTTATCTCAACTTTTTATCAAATTCTTATCACAAATAAAGCTGACTCTAATTTATTATAAGAAAATCACCTGCCTTAATATCAGCAAGTGATTCTATAACTACATACTTAGTTTTGAAATTATTTTCTCCTTCATTCTAAAAGCTGTAGCACTTGAAAAAGATAATTCCGTTGCTATACATAATAAGCTTTTATTGTGTTTATATTTTAATTCTATAAATTTCCTATCCTCTGGCTCAAGTAATGATATATCATAATCCATTCCATAAATTAAGCTTTCCATGTTCCTTATTTTGCTATCTATCCTATATAATCGCTTTATTTTGTCATATTTTTCTCTTTGTAACTTAGTAACTTCATTCTCCAATTCTCTTTCAAAATAACTTGTATCATTAAAACTTGTTTGAACTTTTTCACCAGTATTTGAAGAGGGTATATCAATATCTAAATTTACATATTTATGCACATTTCTTATTCTGTCATTTATATAATCAATCTGTTTTTCTAAGTTTTCCATAATACTTTTAAGCTTTCCTATTTCTTTCTTGTATCTATAATAGTTATATAACTTTCCTTCAATTTTTTGATATTTGTTCTTTTCCATAACAATTCCCATCTCCTTATCCTTAGCCTCTTATCTTTGAGAAATAATGATATATTAAAATCCAAAATACCTCTGCATTATATAAATTCATAAAACAAAAGACTGCAAGAAATATAACGCCAACCCAATAATATTGGTCAACCTTAAATTTCCCGCAGCCATTAATTACTAATGCTTTCCACTTGATTAGTGGGGTACTTAAATATCAAATTTCTATATATTTATTATATCATAAATACCATAAATAAAAATATTGTTTGGGGTTCTACATTATGATGAACCCTATTAATTATACTGTCAATACGCTTGTTTATATTCCCCACTGCTCTTTAAGCTCATTTACAAGTTTCATTGCTTGCCCATCATCTTTGATAATATCCGGATGGCAATTCTTTGCTAAAATTCTATAAAGCCTTTTATATATTGGCTTATCCTCTTCTTTAACTGATACTTGATTATTTGCACTTGAACCAAAAAATGAGTTAAATGCATCTCCATAACTTTTCTTTCTTTCATTAGATACAAAATTAGTCATTTCACGCCATTTCTTAAAATCTTTTATTTCTCCCTTGTCATCCCATATATCTTCAAAAGTCCACTTTCCCATAACCCAGGGCTGATAAAGTTCTCTCCAAGCTCTTAATTCACTCTCATACTTCTCTCTTTCTGCCTGCTTTGCTTCATATTCTGCCCTTTGTTTCTTTATTCTAGTGTCCTCTCTTTTATTATAAGCTTCAATTTTGGCATTTAACTGATTGTATAATTCTTTCAATTGCTTATAATCTAAGCTTGCATCATATTTACATAACTTTTTAATATCAGTAATATCATAATTTCTATATGTACCTACAACTTTATATTTCTTATATATACACAAATAAGAATCACAATCTACATATGTTACAGATAATTGAAATTCTTTATTGTCTACATGATTATTTTTACACCAATCCACACAACTTTCATCTTCTGGATCAAAGCACTTTAATGCTTCTTCCCATTCCATTTCTTTCGCAAATATTCCGTAATATACTTCAAAGTTCCTTTCTGGTTCATTTAAATATTGTCTATACTCACTATATAAATCCCAGTCGTTTTGTTTTATATATTCGTCTAAAAGCTCCTTATTAAAAAATATAGGTAAATTTAATTTATATTTTGCAATTATATCAATCATTTGCTGATGTGTTACTTCTCCTGCTTCATACCTTGCTATTAATGTCCCTTCTATACTTTCATTACTTCCAACCCTATTTAACAACTCTGCATTGAGATTAACTGTTTCATTGTAAATCTCATCAATACTCTTATCATTATTTTTTATAATATTTTGTGTTAATTCTATAGATTTATTTAATACCTTTCCTTTTTGTGCGTTGTCGCACTTTTTTATTTCTTTAACTTTTAATGCAATATCTCTTGTACTCATATCATCAGTATGATTGTTTTCTATAAGTTCTTTCTGCTGATCCTTTTTAAGTTTACCTATCTCTATCAGTGACCATGTATTTAATTTATCTATATTAACCTTTTTATCAGGAATCATCTTAATTAAATCTTTCTGAATCTTTACAGACCTTATATATCTATTAGCAGTATTTACAGTAAAATCAACATTATTCTTTAACCAATCATTCCATTCTGCTTTTGGCAATATTCCTTTAACTGTAATTAAACATTCTGCTATTTTGTTTATAGATGCTCCAATTTTTTGTTGTTCGATATTAATTATATTCTTACATTTTTCCAGTTCAACTAATTGCTTTTCTTTTGATATCATCATTTTGGTATACGCCCTCCTTTAACATTTAATTCTGATAAAGTATCAGCTCATTACAGACGTTTTACTGATTTAAATGTATAATTTATCATTCAAACAACACAACGCCTGTATGAGCCTAATATTAATTCATATATTTTCCGTTAGTAAAATCTACTTCCAGTAAGTTATTACTTTCTGATTCTAATGGCTTACTTCTATTATCCAAAACTTCTAATACTGACCTTATTGCAACTATTTCTGGAGTTTGTGCTGTTCCTTCATCTGATACAGCAAGTTTTATAAACTGTAGTATATAATTATCTATCAATATAGCATTTACTTTATCGCTGTCTTTAAGTTTCTCTATTGCTCCTCTTAAAGCATCATCTGATAAGGCATACCCTGCAATCTTATCAAACATTTCTTCCCATTGATTATTATTTGCTTTTTTCATTTAAATTCCCCCTCTATTCAACATCAATATAAACCCTATAATATTTACCTTGCTTATATGGTTTACTGACATTTGATATCTTAACTCCTAAAGATAATATGTTAATCAGCTTAATTTTCTCTGCTTCATCTGTATATTTAATTACTATTTTTGTCATTATCAGTACCCCCAGTTTCCTTTATTATTGTTTTTAACGTTGTATAAAGAATCCTTAATATTCTAGGATCGTCAATTTTATTGACTAGCCTAATTATTTCACTTTTCAATGTCAGCACCTCCAACAACAATACTATTTCTTCTGATGAATTCAGTTACTAATCTGTAAAATTCAATCTCATTAGCACTCATTACTAGCACCACCCTTTAATTGAACCTCTTTAAGTCTTTCTATTTTCTTATCCAATTCAATTTCAAGATTAACTATCTCTTGAGCCTCTGCTGACATATTATTTATTCCATCTAATACTGATAACATTTTATTTCTAACTGCTATTGATGGCTTTCTATTTAATAAATTTTCTAAATTGTTTAGAATCTCTTCTCTTTCTTCAATTAATGTCTTATTTAATAATTGTGTATGCCTCTTCCTTTTAGTTCTTTCTTCTCTCTTCCCCTGCATAACTCCCAATTTAAACATATACAACATTGTCGCATATTTATTATTTGTTTCAGGTTCATATTCAATATTTGCTAATTCTTCTACCTTTTCAGCAAATTCACGCATTCGCAAATATTCTCCAAACATAACATTATTCATTATGTTTTCTACATCATCATAATTTATTAATTTAAATTGCATTTTCTTCAATTCAACTTTTTTAGCCACTTTTCTCATTTCTTCATTTTCTTCTTTGCTATAGTAATGGAGTCCATCACCTCTAAGCACAAATTTAATTTCTGCCTTCTTATCCTTTTCAGACATTTTATTGTCTATAAATAAATATGTCTTGTCTTTAATTTTATATAAAACACTATGAAAACCTGTTGTGTCTGCATATGAAACATATACTTCTTTGTCTCCGCATATTAACTTTTCAAATACAGCTGTTCCCTCTTTTAGTTCCTTTGCCAATCTCATCTGTGTTATTGCTCTTATTTCCTTTATATCCATTTGTATAACCCCTATCTATGTATTAATTTATATAATTCAATGCTTTTACTAATCTGCATTAAAGTTAAATTCTGAACTTTTATTCCTTGGCCAACTAATTCATTAATTAATTGCTGAAATAATTCAATTTTCATAAAATACACATTCTCCTTAAATTTACTCTTGATTTTGAAGAGGTACCGTTATACACTTAAAGTGCGAGTTTAAGGAGTATAACAGTATCTCCCTGGTGATGAATGTTTATCTATGTTCATCACCTTTTTCATATTTCCATTTCTACTATTCTATTTTGAATTATCAGATTATCTTGTCCCATCATTAAGCAATAATCAAAATTTCTCTTTATTTCAAACATTTTATTTGTTACCACTCTCTTTATTTCTTTATCTGAAACATTACTATTTGACATAATTTCAAATTTTATAGGAATGTAATAGTATAATTCTTTTTCACAATCATATCTATTCCATATAGGATCCTCTTCTGAAAACTCAAGCATAAAATCAAAATAAATTATAGTTTCTTTCAATTCTCCACAACAATTTTCATATTTTGTATCAAATTCAAATCTGCTGCTTTTTAATTGTCTATGCTGATTTATAAAGTTTTTAACCGAATGTACTTCTATTGGCATATAATCTTTTTGCATAACAGCTATTCCTCCAAAATCTGTATTAGTTCTTGAGTTACTAAATTATATTCAAATTCAAGTTTTCCAGTTTGTCCATTTCTATTCTTTTCAATATTTAATTCCAATATGTCCTGCTTCTTACTCTTATCATTGTAATATCCATCTCTATATAGAAAACCAATTACATCAGCATCCTCTTCAATCGCTCCCGAATCTCTTAAATCTGATAATATTGGATGTTTATCCCCCCTTTGTTCAACTACCCTTGATAACTGGCACAACGCAACCATACACACATCTAATTGTCTTGCCATGCTTTTTAAATTATTTGATATAGCAGTCATTCTTTCATACGGTTTACTTATCTTAGAAGATATCTTCCCAATGTGGTCTATTATAATAACATCTAATCCATGCTTTATTTTTATTTCCTTTGCTTTTAGCATTATCTTAGATATTGTTGCTACTCCTGGAGCATAGAAAAATAAATTATTCTTTTTCTCCAATATAGCTGCTGATTTTATTATTTTTTCAAAATGTTCATCACTCAATCTGCCTTTTCCTATTCTGTTATTGCTTATATGTGTATCACTTGATAACATTCTTTGTCCCATTCCCTCAAGTGTCATATCAAGTTGTACATACAATACTTTAGCTTTTATATTTTCCAATATCTTTAATGAAAAAGCTGTTTTCCCTATTGATGGCCTAGCTCCAAATACTACCATAGAACCACGTTCAAAACCATTTATTGCATTATCTAATATTTTTACTCCTGTTGGTATACCAGTTATCCCATCCTTTGACTTACTGGCTTCTTCAATTCTTTTCAATGTATTTTCTATAACATCATCAATAGTTAAATACCTATCATCACCATTATGTGAAGTAATTTTCATTAATGAATTTTGAATGTATGTTATTTTTTTCTCAATACTCTCCTCACTATTAAGCACATTATTACATATGTCATTAATTTTTCTTCTCATACTGTGCTCTAATATTATTTTTAAGTGACTATCAAATGTATATCGAGTTATATAGCTGCTTGCTATTTCAGTTATTTCTGTTACAGTAACAACATTTTCACTTATTGATTTTTTAAGACTATTAAGTAATACAATCAAATCAAACTTAATGTCTTTTTTATATAATCCGACCATTTTACAATAAAGAATTTTGTGAGTTGTTCTGTAAAAATCCTCTTCTGTAATAGCTTCCATGGCTTTCAATAAGTATTCATTGTGTCTAATTATGATCCCTAATACACATCTTTCACTTTCAAGTAAAATTTCAATATTTTCATCCATTGGCAGCTCTCCTATTCTTCATCAAAATTTGTTATTGCCTTTCTAGGAATAGGCTTATATTCTAAAAGTCTTGCATAATTAAATACTCCTTTTTCCTGTTTAAAATAATCTTTGGCCATTTTCTTAGCATCAGCTAAGCTTATTTCTTTAAATCCGTCATACCATATATCAAGTATCTCATTATCTGCTTCCACATTAACTCCAGGTATCTTAGCGCCAGGGAATAATTCTCCTAATAACTTTAAATACTTTGCAAATTCTTGCTTATTCATTTGTCCATCCCTCCAATTTATTGTTATTTATAGGCTGTTTAGAAATAGATTCTTTTAGTGGAAATACACCTTGCCATGAATTAACAATACTTTGTTCTAAAATCTTAATTTGTGTTTCAGTA
>NZ_CAKVKB010000163.1 GCF_934754915.1 uncultured Clostridium sp. | reverse complement strand
ATTTTTAATCCTGCTCTTCGTAAAAGCTGATAGAGTCCCATTCCAATCATGGAAATGTGAAGCCCCGAAATAGCAAGTAAGGAAAGTACCAAAAATGAACACAGTTGCACACGTTAAAACTGCATAGATAAGCCTTTATAAGAATATTTAAATATTATTTATAGCCAATTAGTCGCATAGGTTAGTAACTGCGTACATTTCTCGGTTTGAAAACAGTTGCATAGGTTGCAAACGTAAGAATCTCGTAAAACAGCTTAAAATATGATTTTGGGGTTAGATAATTTATAAGTTTTTTAAGAAGAAATATTAACGATTCACTCTTTTTACAACTAAAAAAATAAGAATTACTATTGATTTCACTTCCATGCTTTTATATAATATTAATGTAAGAGGTTCTAACCTCTGTGATAAAACAATTCACTAAAGAGAGAAAAATGTTCTACGCATTTTTCACTCCTTATATATACTTAATATGTATATAATAATTAATAATATGATAAAAATCTTTTACTCAGGCTTTCGGGTCTGAGTTTTTTATTTATCATAACAAAAAGTGCTCTGAAGATGTTTCCTCTTGAGCACTTTTTGTTTGCGTCATAAAAAGAACATTTTATCATTCAATGTTCCGATTAATAAATAGATTCCATTCTTGCAATGCATTTTTTCAAAAATACAATTCTATTGCTTTTATTTATTTGAGAAGTCAACTATTTCAAAAATTGTATTCAAAATATTGTTTTGCCAATATTTCAAAAGCCTTAGCACTAGTATAAGAAGCATACTGGTGATAATCGTCTCCCTTATTGGGATTTGCAAAATCACTAATAGATTTCAATGCCACAAAGTATTTAGGTCTTGGCTCTATCGCCCATTGGGCAGCATAGTATACTCCATAGATTTCCATTTCTATTGCTAAAACATTTCTATCCTGGTTTGTTAGAACATCTTGTACGATTTGAGGGTCCGTAACGACCGATGCTCCTGAAACAACAGGTCCTAATAGTAATTTCAAACGATTATCAGGTCTTTTCCCATTATCAAAACCGTCCTCTATGCTTTGTAATGTAACTCTATCCTCAGCTAACTGTCTACAATAATTTATTAATTTTGCATCTATACTGATTTGATTAATAGTATTTAAATGCTGCTTTCCTTCTTCATTGTAAATATCTTTTCCCGCACGATAATCCCAAGCAGATGTAGCAACTATTATATCTCCATAGTTCATCTTGTCTGGTTTAGTGCCTCCCGCTATTCCAGTCATTACTACATACTTTGGAGTAAAATTAGCTATCATTTTTGTAGTTAATGATGTGGCTGCAACCATTCCCATTTGATTGGCTGATGAAATAACTACTTTTCTCTTTGTTCCATCAATTTCATAATAACCATGATAATATATGTCATTATCATATGGCACTTTACACCGTTCAACTGCTTGCAATGATTTCTTTATGCTTGATAATTCTTCGGGCAAAGCGCAAATCACAGCAATATCGTAATCATAATTCCTATGTATCACATTATTGGATAACACTGTTAATGCTATACCCAAATACTTTTCAAGTTTTTCAGACCAATCAGTCTGTGTTATATCGTAATGGATTGATTCATGAATTATTCCTTCTCCAGAAGAAAATTTTTCAAGTTCCTCCTCATATTCCGATATGGAAATAACATATTTGGGATACATGTATTTCGAAGAAGCATGTTTTATTTCTCTTAAAAGTTTGATACCTCCCTCTTTATCAGGTTTCTCTGTAATTCTTATAGGTAAACATATATCCAAAATCATTATGTCAATATTGTGCTCTTCCAATTTTCTTTTAGCATCTACAATCTCTAATGCAGTTAAAATTTCTACATCCTGCCGATTTTCACATACTTTTGTAACTACACTACCTATCATTTGTTGTTTATTAGGGTTATCATCTACTATTAGTATTTTTGCCATTCTATTTCTCCATTATTTTCGTAAATATTCTTTCTAATTCTTCCATCCAACTTGTATTTATTTCATCATAATTTATTGTTCCACGCCATATTGATGAATAAGCTGTTCTAAATTCTTCATTTAAAGAGTCTATCGAAATTTCCTTATCTCCAAATGTATCAAATTGAGTAATAATAATCACAGGAATATAAATTTTTTTATATGACATTCTTCTTAAAATCTCTTTACCTGCCAGTGGCTTTTTATCCCCACCCTGTTCTTGAGGAGTCACATCGTATGTTGGTAAAGACATATCCAAAAAAATCAAATCCCAACAATTATTGTATATTTCTCTCACTCCTGATGTATATGAAATAGCTTCTTTTATAAAAACGTCTGTTACCTTACTTTTTATCCAGGTCTTAAGATTATTTAATTTCTTTGGATTATCTTCTACAATCAATATCTTACACTGTTCCAATTGGCACTCCTTTTACTGTTATATAAAATATTTTTTTATTGTCATCCACACCCAAATCAATTTGAGGGTCTTTATATAAATCAACATTTAAAATTTTACATATTTTCGGAATTCCTGAGCCTCCTTCAGTTTTAGCCTTCGACAAATATTTTTTATCTTTTATTAAGCTCTTTGCATGTTCCATTTTTAATTGCTGCTCTTCGTAATTTTGAGAGCAGTCATAGTCATTTTCCATGTATATTTCTATTGTGTTATTTTGGACTTTTAACTTATATCTTATTTCAATTATTCCCCTACTTGGCATTGCGTAAGCATTGACATTATCAAATAAGGTATAAAAAATATTACAATAATTTTTTAAAAATCCTCCTTTTATCTTCCTGTCAAAGTCTTCCTCTATACATGTTGCTTTAAATTTTTTATTAGGATGCACATTTTGAATCATCTTTAGTGCAATTTGGAAAGCACTATCCAAGTTAAAATCTTGATATTGACTACTAGCGCTCCGTTTAAACCAACTACATATTATGTTTAATTCGTTTTGAAGTTCTATTTCAGATTCATTTATCTTTTTAGCAATATCCGTACATTTTTTCCCTTTATCTATCATTGCTAATTGCTTCCTTGCCTTATCAAATGCATTGTTGTACTTTTCTGAAATTTCCCCTTTAATTCTAGCCTTTATATTATCAAGATTTCTTTCTGTAAGTTCCCATAAATATGTGAATACAATATCTAAATAATCTTCAAATTCCATATCCTCTTTTAAATAGAATAACAAATGGGCGAAATTGTCTTCGTTCATGGAATAATCGAAAACACCATTTGTATGTTTTTTTTCAGTCTTTACTTGAATTAATTGTTTCTTTAAGTAATTGATTATGTCTTCCGTGTCCTCATTAAGAGTTCCTATAATATTAGTAATTGCATTTTTCATATTTGCAGGATACTTCAATTTGTCGTCTAACACATATAAACCCTCTTTATTATTATATACCGCAAACAAATTGGCATTTAAAAGAGGTCTTCTTAATTGTTCCGACAAAGTACCATGGCGAATATTCATGCTAAGGTTTCCCTCTAGACCATACTCGTCTCCAGATACAAAAGCATCTCTAATCGTAATGATAATATCTTTAAACAATTGATTACTGTCAAAATTGATTACTCTCAATGTATTTTGATATTTACCCAAATATTCTAAGATTTTATCCATTTGTAATGAACGATATAGCATCAATCTTTGGAAATCTTCCTTGGTATCTGCCAATAGTCTCGATTTTATTCCTTCAGTATTTACTTCAATTTTGCTATTTTGTAATGTCTGAACTCCTTCATTTATGAACAATTTATGAGTTATATCTTTTATTTCCTGTTCATATGCCTTTTCTTCTGTTCCATCTAAAGAGCGTAATATCTGACAAATCTCCAATCGTTCATCATCCAACTCCTTTGTTGTCTTCATGTTAATTAATATAGGTCCAAGAATGGTTTGGACACAGACATTCTTTAAAAAGAATATTAATTGCGCTCTATCATAATCAGATGAATATATATCCATCTTGGACGGCTTTGAGATATTCTTCTCATTGAAAAATATCTCCAAAAGGAAAACTAGGTCGTCCTTTCTACTAATATCAAAGTAACTAATGTATATGTAATAGAAAATTATTGTTGTAAGATTAGGTTTTTCCTCTTGAAGGTTATCGCAATATTCAATATATTTTCCCATCGGCATAAAAAGTGCTACCAATTTATTCTTAATAAAGCAATTTACAAAAAGAGTTATCCCAAAATCTGCATTACTGTTAATATTCAATCTATTCCACAATATATTGATATTTGTTAATTGAAATGATGATTCTATTTGAGGATTTTTAATTAATGGAAATTCATCAAAATCATTATTGTTACATTTTTCTAAAGTAACTACTATATTTCTTAAATCTTGACATTCACATAATTGCTCTGCGGTAGAATAGTCGCCCTCTTTAAGTGCTAGTCTAAAACGTATATATTTGTTGTCACAAACCAATCCCCTTTTTATCCATTCTACATCTTTAAAAGTAAATACAGTTTCCCAAGTAATACCTTGTATAGAACTTGCTTTTTCTGATGCAGTATATATATCCCCTGAAAATGGATTGCAATTTTTCGTTATCTCATAATTTATTGCTTTTGCCCATGTAGCTTTTGAATGAATTACTAATATTTTATAAATATTTTCTACATTATCATTATAATCTTTTTTCATTGTAAATATTGCAGACAGTGAATTAATAATTGTGTTTAAGGTATTATTAAAATGGTTTTCCTCAATCTGCATTGACGCGATAATTTTTGCATACAAACAAATTGCTTCTACGTTACTTGGATTTTTTTGTATATATATTTCCAACATTTCTTGGCATGCTGGAAAATTTCCTTCCATTAATGTGTCCTTTATAGGAAGCAAGTCATCTTTTATATTGTTATTTTTTTTATCTGAAATGACAAAATATACTGATTGTAGTACTCTGTCTTCTATCTCTACCATATTAGAAGCATGCTCTTTTAAAACACTTATATATTTGCTATTTGACGATATAATATATGTACAAATATCGATAAATACTATATATCTATCCACCAATGGCATTTTGTAGGTATTTTTAAGCAATGTAAATATTTTGGTGTCTGAGTACTCAAAACTAAATGCACCTATCATATACTGAAAGTACTCTTCTGTGTCTTTTTCTTCTGGACATTTTCTTAAAAATTCTTGTAGTTCTCTTTTGACAATATAGTCATAATCTCTGCTTCCTAAATTAGGGTCATTTTTCAATTTATAAAAAAGCAAAACTGACTTAACAGCACTATCATATTGACATTCACTTAATATTTCATCCTCAATACCACGTTCTAATTTGCTATATAAATATATTTTGTTCTCTAATAACCATAAGGACACCCCATATTTTTCCTCAAAATTTGATAAAATATCTAATGCCTCTTGATATCTTTCTTGTAAAATCAAAGTTTCTACATTATTTTTAGTTTTAACAAAATCATTTATAGCCTCTCTATACTCATAAAATATTTTCATATTCCATCTCAATTCCAGGTCAAATTGAGTGCCAAATTCAATTTCACTCCATCTGGAAATTTCAGAAATAGTGGGTGGGAAAAAATTTCCATTAATATACCCTTCCCCTAATTTTGATGTATTTAACTCTTCAAATATTTGATTAAAAATAAAATTATCTCTGTTAAACTTAAACGCCTTTAAATTTTTCATCAAATCTTTTTGAGCATGGCTGTTTTTCTTTGCTCTTCCCATTTGAAATTGAACTGAAGCACCTAATATAGCATTTGTAATTTTATGCACTTTATTTCTCTCCTATATCTATCATTTCAGCAGTTCATCATAAGTAGTTCCAAGTTCATCTTTTATTGCTTTTAATTGCTCAACCTGTATATGCTGCACACCTCTCTCTATTTTAACAAGGCACTCTCTAGTAATAGAAATTCCCTGCAAGTCCAACAAACGTACAAGTTCTGTCTGCCCAATCCCCTTTGACTTTCTTATTGCTCGTATATTTCTCCCAATATTTCCATTAGAATCCTGCTTTATCTTCTGTTCCAAAATATCACCTCAATCTTGGACTATTTTTAGTCCACCTTATATTAATTTTATTGCTTGTAGATGATATAATGGGACTCGTTTTAGTCCACCTCATTTGTATGTACAAAATATATTTTCAATAATAGGACAAGTTCAATTTTATATAGAAAAATCAAATTTAATCAAAGTAGCCCTCTAACCATACAAATTAAAGGTTTGCTTTTTCATAATATAATTTACTCTATATACAATATATGAT
>NZ_CAKVKB010000162.1 GCF_934754915.1 uncultured Clostridium sp. | reverse complement strand
ATAATGCGCTTGCTGTCAATAGCTTTCGCAACAATATCATCTGGCAGCTCTTTCAATCCATCTTTTCCAAACAAAATCGTTCCATCCGTCTGAACAAGCAACTGTATCCGTTGATTATTTTCTGTCCGAGGTAAAAACAGGCCATTGATTGCAGCGTAGTCTAACATAAAAACAACTGATCCGTTACTGCATGGATAATTATATGGAACAGAGACCACATAGGAAAGCAGCCAGTTTTCACGAATGCGCTCCAGATGTGCGCCGTTTTGTCTGTTTTCAGTCAACTTTTCCCAGAAAAGCTCAATTTCGTCCGTTTGCAATCCAAAGCTTTCATTAATAATTTGCTTTTCCATGACGCCACTCGAAGTAATCATGGAATTATCTCCATAATAGTATAAGCCAATTTCGCCTAAAAATTCATTTCCGCCTTTCACCAATTTCAGTATTGTAATAGCCTGACTAATGTTATACGCAGAGCGCTTGCTTACAGCTGCTTTTGAAAAAAATTCATGTTTGGAAAGCTGTAACGCAATTCTCTGGCATTCTGCCAAACGCAAATCGAGCAAGTCCATGCTTTGTGTGAGGCTTGCATTCTGACTGCTCATAATATCCTGTTGATATGTTTTGCCGACATAATTTGTCAAATAAACAGTAAATGCTGTCAACGGAATCAAAAGGAAAACAAGATACGATATCACGATTGTTTTAAAAATTCCCATCCGTTTGAACATTTGTGGACCGTACCTCCATACGTCTCTTTTTTACGCGGCACAGCCGCACAAATAATCCGCAATACGCCTTTACGGGGACGGAATCCGTCCCCGTAAAGGCCCTGATTAGAGTATTTGAAAATTAGTTTTTATTCCAGCGATCGTAAGCAGCCTGCTTAACGGCAATGATATCCTCACGGCCCATGGAATACAGCGTGTTCACATAGCTATCCCAATCGTCCAGCGAAACTTCGCCCATGATGAACTTAGTTTCCATGGACTTAACATAGTTGGCAATATCCACGTATGTCATCATAGTTTCCTGTTCTTCTTCAGTGTAAGTGACCTCTGGATACGGGATCTGCATATATTCCGTACGTCCGGTAGCCATTTTCGTTTCAGAATACCAGTTATTCTTATAGTCGCTCTGAATCATCAGTTTATTCTGGAACTCACCGGCAACATACGATCCCTGAAGTGGAGCGTTATGAATACGGAAATCATAGTATCCGGTATATTTTTCGGTATCATAAGATATCTTAGACGTCCAGTCACCGGTTTTTTCATCAATAATGATTTCCCACCCCTGATCGTCATACGTTCCCTTTTCGCGGCCCGCACGAATCATCAGAGAGCCAACATCAGAATACCAGTAGTCCACCAGCTTGATCATTTCAACCGGATACTTGCACTTATCTGTCATGACGAAGTTACCCCACGCACGGGTATGGCGCAAGTTGCCAGGCCAAATCATTTCACTGCTCGTTTCGCTCGTGAGGAAAGGAAGCATTTCAAACTTATCAATCCATTGCTCATCTTCATACAGTAGATTATAAGGCTGCATGCCCATCATGAACACCTTATTCGTCTGAATCTTGGCATTAATCTGCTCCTGAGAAGCAGTAAAGCAGTCGTCAGAAATCAAACCTTCGGTATAAAGCTTGTTCATGTACGCCAGATAATTCTTATATCCTTCCTGTGCAGGCACAAACAGATACTGGCCATCCTTGACGTAATCGGCAGTCACACCGTACTCATCCTGCAACGCAATCAATCCGTAGCCAGCTAACACACTGTACTTAAACGCAGGCTGGCTTTCAAACCGGAAAAGAATCGGGTATTCATCATCGGTGTTTCCATCGCCATCGGCGTCCATATCGCGCACTGCAACTAGCACGTCATACAGTTCTTCCAGCGTTTTCGGCATCTCCATGCCAAGATTCCGTACCCATGCAACATTATAGTATGGCGCATCAACGAACTGATCACGCGGTGTGACGTTGAAATCGCAGAGATTGTAAATCGCGCCATTTTCGTAGGTCAAGGATTTCTTAACATCAGGGAAACGTTCAAACAGTTCTTTAATGTTAGGGGCATATTCCTCAATCAGTGGAGCCAGATCGACAAAAATCCCCATCGGTCCAAACATCTGTTCGTCCGCCTTTGTAATGCCATCAATGAAAACATCCGGATAGTCGCCGGTGGCGAGAACAAGATTCTTCTTCTCATCAAAGCCAGACTTTTCGACAAGATTCCAATCGAAAACCACATTTGCTCGTTTAAGCAATTCCTGGCTCCACCACATATCATCGAAACTGGTGGGATGGCTGCTCTGCCTCGGGAACATACAGCTAACATGAATCGGATCCCCCTCAACCACAGGAAGCTGGCTAATTCCCCATGAACCGGTTGCCCACTCTCCACCGAATCCAAGTATGGGCGACAGCCCCGCTGTCCCCTCTGCCAATGCAGTAGCCGACATGAGCAGCATTACTAAAGAAAGAACCAGAGCAAGAATCTTTTTCATTTTGAAAAACTCCTTTTCTTTTTTTATCTGTCTGCCTCTGAACCGACGCATTCGCGACTACGTCCGTCCACCAGCGAACAACCGCTTTATCCTTTAATTGCTCCTACCATCATTCCCTTGACAAAATACTTCTGCAGGAACGGATACATTACTAAAACCGGCAACGACGAAAGAACAACTATGCCAAACTTCATCGATTCTTTCATTTGCATCTGTCTCATAACGCTTTCAACCGAATCAGGATCCCCCATCATACTTTCCAGTTGATCAAGGATGAGAATATTACGCAGGAAAATCTGAAGTGGATAGTGGTTGGTATTATTGAGATAGATCAGTCCATTAAAATAGCTGTTCCAATGTCCAACTGCACAGAACAAAGCGAGAACGGCTATAATCGGTTTCGCAAGCGGCAGAACGATCGAAAAGAATAATTTCGTTGTCGATGCTCCATCAATATATGCCGCTTCCTGCAGTTCCATAGGAATGTTACTTTGAAAGAAAGTACGTGCAATCACTGTGTTCCAAACTGATACCGCTCCAAGAAGAACCATAATCATCGGATTGTTCACCAGATGAAGCTGTTTCATAACAAGGAAAGTCGGGATCAAACCACCGGAGAAAAACATCGTAATTGAAAAGAACACTGTAACAGCATTGCGGCCAATCAAGTCTCGGCGTGACAATGCGTATGCGGCTGGAAGCGTCAGTGCCAAATTGATTAGCGTGCCAAAGAATGTGTAAAGGATTGTATTCCGATAGCCAATCCAAATCAATGAATAATCGAAAATTTTTTCATAACCTTCCAGTGTGAAACCAATTGGCCAAAGGATTACCTTTCCTTCAAGAACATTGCTCGGCTCTGAAAAGGAAGCGCTGACTACAAAGATAAGCGGATAAAGTGTAGCGACAAACACGAGTCCACCCAGTATACAGGCAATTATGTCTATTGCGCGGTCATCCATTCCATAGATCCTGTTTTTCTTTGTTTTCATTTTTTCCTCCTTAAAACAGGCTATTGCCGCCGAGCGAGTTGGAAATCGAATTCGTAATAATAAGCAAAATACAATTTACCACGGAATTAAACAGGCCGACCGCAGCCGAAAAACTATACTGAGCTTGCAGCAATCCTTGTTTATAAACATAAGTCGAAAGCACCTCTGATACATCCAGGTTCACGTTCTTCTGCATCAAAAACACCTTTTCAAATCCAACCGACATCAAGCTGCCTGTCTGAAGGATGAAAAGCAACGATACTGTGGGTAGAATGCACGGAATATTGATATGAATAATTCTCTTAAATCGGCTGGCGCCGTCAATCATCGCGCTTTCATGTAGCTGCGGATCGATCCCCGATAAGGCGGAAAGATATACTATTGCGCTCCAGCCGCTGGATTGCCATGCTCCTGAAAAAACATACAAAGAGCGGAAATAACGTTGATCTATGAGAAACGGAATCGCATTGCCCCCAAAGAATTGAATAATTTTGTTCGCCATACCATAATCCGTGTTAAAAAACACATCAATCAGACTTACTAGAACAACTGTCGAAATAAAATGTGGCGCATATGAGACCGTTTGCACGGTTCGTCTGAATGTCTCTGCACGAATTTCGTTAATAACCAACGCCAAAAGAATCGGAACAGGAAAAGATACGGCTAACGAATACAGACTAATCGCCAGTGTATTCCAAACGATTTGTCCGAAATTCGGAAGTCGGAAAATCCGATGAAAATGCTTCAATCCTATCCATGGACTGCCTAAAATGCTGCGATTCGGCATAAAATTTCGAAAAGCAATCTGCACTCCGTACATCGGCATGTAGCAAAAAACACAAAAATATACGATCGCTGGGATCAGGAACAGATACAATTCCCAGTTTTTCAGCATGCGCCGCCATAGCGGCGTTTTATAATATGCCACCGATCTTTTCATAAGAGCGTTCATCCTTTCTCAATTAGCCGCAACGCGGCAGCCTCACGTGTCATCAGCGCACGACTATACAAATCAGCTCCACAAAGCGATCTTCCGCATATCGCCTTTCCACCGGGAATCGCGATTATCGCTCGATTCATCCAACGCCAACCACTTCGCTGCTTCTCTCCTCCATCGTCCATTTTTCCATCTATAACGGTATAAATTATGTTTGCACGATTATCAAGGATGATCGCAATGTGATGACCGGCACAGTCATCAAGCGCAATGCTACCTTCCAGCGTACATTCAGCAAAAGTATCTCCCAACCGGATCGCTAGGTATCCCCGCGAATTCAGCTTTACTTCTATTCCGCCATCTGAAGTCCACGTACTCCATACTTCTTCGCTTGCCTGAGCATCCTTTATCCAAAGGCTAAGCGTATAACCTTCTCCGCTCAAGAATCTCTGATCATGTGCAACTTTATGATCACCCTGTGAAAAAACAATTTCAGGAACCCGTCCCTCCTTTTCTTCTATCCCCCAGGAATAGACAGGTATATCTTTCACTTCAAGCGTATCTGCGCAAAGCTTTTTCATGAAACCACTATCAATCGGATGCATTCGAGCCACGAGCTTTTGCGTCTCCGTTATATACCATCCATCATCATACAGAAGATCCGGATAACTAATAATCACATGCTCACTCTCATGATAAAGCAGAATCTCCGGCTCAGAAAAGGCCAGATTCATCCCCTGAGGGGTTTCAATTTCTTTTGCTAGCGAACACCAGATAGGGTTCCTGCGCGAATAAGACTGCATCCCCTGATTGTTAAACCAATATAGGTACTGTTTATTTCCAAGCGGCCAAATAAACGTAGCCGCACGGTTATGTTTCATCGGTCTGCCATCTGAATAATGGATATAATCCGTTGTAAAGGTATGACCATAGTCGCAGCTCCATGCGCAAGCCGGATGACCATCAATTGTTCGATACGTTGTATAAATGGTTCCATCAGATAAAATAACAAAGCTTTGTTCTTCCGCAACACGTCCTCCACCTTTCGGTGTACGCAATCCGATTTTCCCGTCCGGAAGCGTCTCCCATTCCCCAGCCTCGGGATGCTTATCAAGATTCTTGCACCGAAGAAGCACCCCTTCGGAACGATTTAAAACATCTTTTGCATCATAATGGTATTTAATCAGCGCAGAAAAACACGTATCGCCTTCAAAAAACACACGTGATACATTCCAGAAAAAACGTAGTGGCTTGCCGCGATAGGATTTATATTGCTCTTCCTGCTGTTCATCCATTTCAAAATCACGAACAGGAACGATATGGCGTTCGGACCAAGTTACACCGTTATCATCACTATAACGATAACAGTAATATCCTCCCATATCATAACGTACAAGCGGCACGTCATTTATATCAACGTGGTCGAGATTATAACAATAAAAACAATAAATTCTCCCACTCGGGGCTATCGCTAAACTTGAATATGCAGATTCCCATGTCGGTTCTTCAATTGCAATCGGTTCAGACCAGCTTTTTCCATGATCATTGCTATGAGTAATATTTACATATTGTCCTTTTGCACCCTCCTCACCTTTGCCCGTTGTCACGGAACAAATCCAAGTTCCATCCTTTGCCTTAACGATGCTTGGCTGATCACAATACCCCGCCTCCGTTGGAATCCGCAATCCGTTTTCCAAAGCTCTCCAATCAACGTTCTTCATTCATATCCCCTTTTCGTTTCATCTTCTGAAATCATTTTTACATATTCGCGTTGTTTCTTCAATGGGCGAAATGATTAACCAATGGGTTTTATCGTATTTTGGCCTTATTTTGCTAAAGAAATAGCTAAAATGTTAAAAAATAGCTAGTTATTA
>NZ_CAKVKB010000161.1 GCF_934754915.1 uncultured Clostridium sp. | reverse complement strand
TTTCTGATTTTTATAATGACAATTCACATTGTCATCATATAGAAGATTCAAAAGCCTGCATTAATAGCAAGTGTACTCGTGATTATACCTCAAATAACTATAAAACTCAAAAAAAATGTCATGGAAAAAATTGTGGATTTAACTCATGTATAGACCGAAAAAAAACAAGTGACTGGTTTTTGCCTGAATCAGAATAGAATACTATGAAAATTAACAGAAATATATAGCCATACTGAAATTTTAAGGTGTACTCAGATTTATAATATAAACCTGAGTACACCTCTTTAAATTTAGTAAAATTATTTAAACAGTTTTTTATAATAAAAACCACTTGTATATAATGCAGCTGCAGGATTATGTCCAAGAACTCTATCTTTAGTAATAAGAGTAGTTACAGGTGCATCCGAATGTTTAATGAACAATGAATCATGTCCAACGCACAATCCTACTATTACATTTAAATCAGTCTTTTCCTTATTTAACAATCTCGCTTGTAATACTGGATTACATAATGATTCATGACATCCTGGTTCTAACTTTAATTCTTCCTTAATTCCTATTTTAGTTTTATCTGTTCCTCCAACTTTACATGCTACTGCATATGGTTCAAGACCTTTATGTTTTAAAAATTTAGCAAAAATTTTAGTTTCATTTATAAGACCTACACATGTTGCGATTCCAATTTTCTTAGCTCCAATCCTCTTTGCAAATTCAGCTATTTCTTCCACTCTTGTTATCTTTCCATAAAATGTCCCTTCAATTTCAGCCGCTGATATAGCTAACTTCCTTGTTTCTTCATCATTAATATATAAATCATTTACTTCATCAATTTCTTCCTGTGATGTACTCTCTGTAAGACAAAAACCTGGAAAGTTCTTATCCCTTCTGAAGCAATTATATACCCCACAATTTGCACAACTTAATTTTCCATTTTTATTTTCACACATTTTTATTACCTCACTTCTTATTAATTTAATATTTTTTAATAATATCCTTTATAAAAATTTGTTAACTTTCTATACCTTCAAGTTTTACAAAAGTATTTTCTGTAAGAGCATCCACATCTGTGTCATCTTTTAACAACTTAACTTCTTGCAAGTCTTTCAAATTATTATGCAATGCTTCCTTTCCTCCATCCACTGAAGGATTATAATTATAAGTTTTCAATATTTCAGCATTTACATCTGCCTCACCTGCAACCCATTGTTTATCAACTTGAATTTTTGCTGTTTCTTCTTTGTTTTCATTTACAAATTTGCATCCTTTTTCAATTGCTCTTGTAACTTTTGCTGCAATATCAGGATGCTTTTCTACAAGATCATTGCTTAAGAAAAATCCACAGCAATACTCATCTTTTGTAAAATCATCTGTTGCTGAATCATATAATACTCTCGCTGTTCCACTATTCACTGCTATAGCACCAGCTGGATCACTAATGGCTATAGCTTGTACAGAACCATTTTCTAACGCTAATGGAAGATCGTTTTGATTAAATACCTGAAAATCCACTTCAAGATTTGATGTTGTAACTCCAATTCCTTCATGGGCAAGAACACGCTGTGTCAATATTGCAGGTGCACTTGCCATTCCTGGAACTCCAATTGATTTTCCTTTAAGATCTTTAGGTGTTTTGATATCAGAATCTTTTGCTACAAGAATTTTAGTACATCCAGTATGTACACCTAACACAAGTTTAGCTTCAAGACCATTTTCTAATGGTTGAGCCATTTTACTTATAAGTCCCATCAAGGCATCTGTACTATGGCTTTGAAGTGAATCTGCTGCTTGTGCACTTTCAATCTTTACTTTTTCAATCTTAACTCCTTCTTCTTCAAAATATCCATTCTCAACAGCCATCTGAATAGGTGCTTCACATAAACTTCCTGCCACTGCAAGCTTTAAAACATAATCTTCATCAGATTTGCTTTTGCTATTTCCGCATCCTATAAAACTCGTTGTTAAAATTCCTGCTGCAAGAATACTGCATAATAATTTTTTCATATTAAATTCCCCCTAAACATAATATTCTATTTCTTTTGCCTTACCTGCGTAGTTAAGTATTTTTAATATTTTATTTCTGTAATCTAAAAACTCTGGAAGATCTCTACCTCTAGGACGCCCTATATCTATTTCTATTATTTCAGCAATTTTAGCTGGCCTAGGTGTCATTACAAATACCCTGTCGCTTAAATATATTGCTTCATCGACATCATGTGTCACCATAATCATTGTTGTTCCTCTTTTTTTCCATATTCTAAGAAGTTCATCCTGCATATTCATTCTTGTAAATGCATCAAGAGCACCAAAAGGTTCATCAAGAAGAAGTACTTTAGGATGATTCACAAGTGATCTTGCGAGTGATGCCCTTTGTGCCATTCCACCTGAAAGCTGGTGAGGATATGAATTTTCAAATCCTTCAAGTCCTACAAGTTTTATAAATTCTGAAACTTCTTCTTTTTTTTCTTTAAATATTTTTCTCCTTTTGAGACCAAAGGCTACATTTTCATATATGTTAAGCCACGGAAAAAGTGTTGCATCTTGAAACATAAATCCTCTTTCATAGCTTGGCTTAGTTATTTCTTCATCATCAATATACAATTTTCCACTTGTAGGTTTTATAAGCCCTGCAATAAGTCTTAATAATGTTGACTTTCCACATCCTGAAGGACCTATAAGTGAAATAAATTCACCTGGCTTTATTGTTACATTGACATTGTTGACTGCCCTCACTTCTTCGCCATTATGGTCATTGAATATCTTATGAAGATTTTCTGCTCTTATTTCTCCAATTTTTCCTACCATTTTATAACCCCCTTCTGCCATACGAGAACTTTATCCCTTACTTTAAACAAGATTGTTATTATAAGAGAGAATGTTATTGCTATAACTATTAATCCTGCATAAACATTTGAATATGCCATCATTTCTCTCTGCCAGTTTACATACCATCCAATTCCATACTTTACACCTATCATTTCTGCTGTCATTAATGTAATAAATGATGAGCAAGCTCCATTGAACAAACCAATAAACATACTTGGCATTGCAGCTGGTACTGCAATTTTTGTGATATTTTGAAATGGTGTTGAACCAAGTGTACTTGAAACTTCAAAATATGCCTGTTTTACATTACTTATTCCTGAACTTGTAAGCACGGTTGTCGGGAACCATACTCCAAGAGCTATTAAAAATACACTTGCTGAAAATGTATTTGGAAAAGCTACTAAAGCTATTGGAATCCATGCTGTTGATGGAATAGGACCTGCAACTTTTATTAATGGATTAAGCCAGTAACTAAATTTGCCACTCCATCCAACTGCAATCCCAGTAAATACACCTAAAACTGCACCTACAAAAAATCCTGTAAGAAGAAGCTTTGATGAATAGCCAAAACATGTTATCATAAGCTGCCAATCTTCAAAAAACACTCCAAAAATTTTATCTGGGCATGGAAAATACAATTGTGGAAATATCATAGTTTTTATTGTAAGTACATTATAAATACTTAAAAGCATAACTGCTGCTGCTATAAAATATGATTTAAAACTCCATATTTCTTTTACTTTCTTATTTATAAAAGCAATTATTGTAATTCCCCCAAAAATTACTAACAATACAATTAGAAAATCAAAATAATATGGTAGTACTTTTGATGTATACTTCTTACTGTTTGGTATCAGCTTATGTATTAAAATTGAAAGTATAACTGCCAATACCGGAAGAAAAGTTTTTATATCGTCTATTTTGTTAATTTTTTTCTTCATTAATTTTTCCCCTTTCTATTTATATTCAATTTTTTCCAGAACGAATTTTTCATTTTCATAATGGCCACTAACTTTTACTTTACCTATCTTTTCCTTATATTCTTCCACTTCATTAATAAATTCTTTTGCTTTTTCATGTCCTTGTTCAGTAAATTTAATGAATTTTTCTTCTTCATTTCCCATATCTACTGCTATACCATACCCACTGTTCTCACACTTGTCCATCTTTATACATTTCAAAGTTTCATCTTCACCTCTTTTCATTTCTGCACAATGCTCATCAATTAAGAACCCTTCATATGAAATACTCTTATTTTGGCATCCAGCCAGAATAAAAACACTTATTCCTAATACTACTAATACTATTTTTTTCACTTGCCTCGCCCCCTTAATCTATATCAATTAATCTTTTATTCATAAATAATTATCTTATTACTTAACATTCCGCATATACTTGAATACATAATTTCTTTTTCTTCATTTGGAATAAAACTTATTATGTTTCTGCCTTCCTTAAATTCCATTTTCACATTATATTCTGGTATATCTATTGATGCTTTACATTCACCTATATACTTCTCATCAACATTGATTATCCATTTTACTGGAACCCCTTTTTTAAAGGCTACTGCATCAAATTTTTTATCACTAAATTCTGTCATAAGAACCTGTTCATCACCACTCACTGTTGCTGTAATCACCTTATCCTGCTCTGTCCATATTTTAAAGACATCTAGGTTTACGCCAAATAATACCATACTTCTATTTATCATAAATATTCCCATTGTTATTAATAAACATGCACTAAGCTTTAAAGCTGCTTTTCTAAATTTCATATTTAGCAGACTGCTGAAAACTCCAAACAAAAATATTACTGGAACTGTTCCAATTGCAAAGATAAACATTGCAGCAGCACCTTTTATGGCGCTTGCTGATGCTAATGCATAAAACTGAACTCCTTGCATTGGTCCACAAGGCAATAATGCAGTGATAATCCCCATATAAAACATATTTTTACTTTTATTTTTCACAATTATCTTTAATATCTTATTAAATATTGGAATCCTAACTTTAAATTTTTTCATAACACCTAAAAAATTAAGTGCCATAAATATCATAAATATTCCGCCTATAAAAGGTAATATTCCTTTAAATACTCCTGTAATAACAAAAAGTGAGCCGATACTTCCAACAATAAATCCTGCTGTGGTATAGGAAATTATCCTTCCTAAATTATAAAAAATAATTGTTTTTATATCTTTTTCTTTTGAGGTGCTTCCCGCA
Organism: uncultured Clostridium sp.; assembly: GCF_934754915.1. Taxonomy (GTDB): domain Bacteria; phylum Bacillota; class Clostridia; order Clostridiales; family Clostridiaceae; genus Clostridium. The sequence goes on along the minus strand of NZ_CAKVKB010000161.1, from coordinate 1,359 downwards.
AGTACAAATCCTCCACACATTCCTATACAGTGAAAGCTTGTCAAAAATCCATATACAAAAATAACTACATATGAAGCACTTCCATTTGTTATGCTTGAAAAATCCATACTTAATCAATACACCTCCTTTTTAAGTTTCTTCAAAGTCAATGTATTTAGAACTACTGATAATGAACTTATAGTCATCAAAATACAAGCTATTTCAGGCTTCAGCATACCACTTGCTGCAATTGGTATTCCTACTATATTGTATATAAATGCAAATAGTAAATTTTGTTTTATTTTTACTATTGTCCTTTTGGATATTTGAAGCATTAGTGGTATCTGCAATAAACTCTTCCTCATAATAATCACATCACTGCTTTCAACTGCTATATCAGTTCCTTCTTTTAAAGAAATACTTAAATCTGCTGCTGACAATGCAATCGAATCATTTATTCCATCACCTATCATTGCAACCTTTTTCCCATCTTTTTGAAGATCTTTAATAATTTTATATTTGTCTTGAGGTGTTACTTCTGAATATACTTTGTCAACACCTATTTTTTTGCCTACATTATTACATACATCTTTTTTATCCCCTGAAACAAGCATAGTATACATTCCTCTCTTCTTAAGTACTTTCACTGCTTTTTCAGCGTCTTCCTTTATTGTATCTTCAAATGATACTGCTCCAACCAACTGTCTATCTATTGCTATATAAACAGCTATTTTATTTTTAATTTCCTTAACTTCAATACCATTTTCCTCTAACATTTTTCCATTGCCTATAATTATTTTCTTATTTTCTATTAAAGCAGTTACACCTTTTCCAACATGTGCTCTAAAATTTTGTATATTTATTTTATTTAAATTTATCCTTTTACCTTCTTCGTATATTGCCTTTCCAATAGGATGCTCGGAATATCTTTCCACGCTGCTTATAATTTCTAACAGACTTTCTTTAGTATAATTTTCTGTAAAATTAATAATTTCTTTTACTTTTAATTTATTTTCTGTAATAGTTCCAGTTTTATCAAAAATAATTGTATCTATTTTTGAACTTTTTTCAAAAACATCACCTCTTTTTATTAGTATTCCATTTTTGGCAGCTAATCCCATGCCAAGTGTTACTGCAATTGGAGTTGCAATTCCCAATGCACATGGACACGATATTACAAGTACACAGACTGCATTAATAATTGGTTTTTCAATATAATAAAACGAACCATGATATCTATATAAAAACCAATAAAGAAATGTTACTAGGGATATTGTAATTACTGCCGGAACAAATATTGAACATATTTTATCAGCAAGTTTTTGAATCTTAGGTTGTGCTTTCTGTGCTTCTTCTACAAATGAAATAATATTTGAAAGA
>NZ_CAKVKB010000160.1 GCF_934754915.1 uncultured Clostridium sp. | reverse complement strand
AAGATACTTTCAAATGCATGCGGATATCAAAACTTCGCAAGAATGAGAAACAGACTAGTGTACTCTCTTAATAAATCCTCTAATCCTTCCTCTTACGCTATTGATGAAACAATCAAAAGAGAAGGAAAAAAGAGAGGATCATATAAGAAAAAGAACCAATAAAACATTAAAATAGGAGTAATATGAGCGCACTAAAGGGCAGTCATTTCTGACTGCCCTTTACAAGTGCAAACCCCCAAAATATTTAAAGCGAGTTTTCTATTGCCCCTCTTAAAAATTAAAGGTTCGTTATATAAATGGTATTGCATGTGTACATGATTTAATAACTATTAATATTTTAGTGAAAAATTTTTAAGAATTCTTTTGTTTTCTTGATGTAACTGATAATTAGATATTTATCAACAATTTAGTATCTAAAAATATTCGATTCTCATCCAATATGTTATTTGACATTTACTTAGTTGTGCATACTGGCTGTCAAAAAGGATCATAAGAGAATTCTTACTATGTAGTTTTTGGTATGACCAATCAAATCATGGAGGCTAATTCACTACGTGAAGCAGAAAGGTAAGATGATTCCCCTACTCTAGAAAGGTGTACTATGCAAGAAATTCGCAAAAAAGTCCAACAGGATATTTGAAATTGTAGTGTGTGTTCACAATGAGTTTATTATAAGTTTTCGTACAATCTGGACAATGGTATTCATATATTTGGAAATGATTATTGCATATATATTCAGTAATTTCTTTGTTATTTGGTATAAAAATGATGATATCGAAACTGGGTGTAATAATAGTATTTTAAAGTTCATATGAATAGTATCGGCAGAAGTAGGATCACTGTTGTTGGAACATATAAAAGTTATAAAATAAATAATAAAATATTGATAAAGTCTACTAATTATAGTTTTTTCGTTGTATAATGCTTATGTTTTACAGGGTCACTTTTTTTGTGATGTTTTATTAAACTTATTCTATATTAGAAAGTTTTTATATGATAATTTTACACTAAAGTTGTAAAGCGATAGTTATATTCAAAAAAATGCAGAAAGGAATTTTTGAAAGTGAAAACAAAGCAGAATAACAGATTAACATATATTGATTATTTGGAAACAATTGCCATGTTTTGTGTGGTATGCTGTCACTATTATGCTGTAATGGGCAAAGGTGTATCTGCGAATATGTATATGTTATTTGTGAAATGCTTTGGTGTACCTATTTTTCTCTTAGCTAATGGAGCATTGATGTTGCAAAGAAAATTTTCGTTGCGTAAACACCTGAAAAAAACAGGAATGTTGATTGTGACAACAGCCGCATGGAAAGCAGTCTATTTATTAATTCAATATATAAGATTACCAGCGGGTAGTTGTATTTGGAAGATAAGTGATTTATGGAACTACTTCTGCGGAGGAAATTTATCAAATCCATATGTACCAGCAGAACATTTTTGGTATATGTATGCTTTAATAGGAGTATATTTGGTATTTCCATTATTTGCATCTATTTATGAAGAAAAGAAAACATACTATTTTTATTTGATATTATTATTATTTTTTATTCCAATTATTACGGAAATAGATGCGTTTATAGCAAATGTGACTGGTAAAAGTATTTCGTTTTCAGTGATTAGAGATGCTTATTTTCCGTTTGCTCAAGCCGGGTACTATTTATTATTCTTTTTGCTTGGACCATTACTACATCAATATTTTTATAAATCAGAAAAGAAGAAAAAACACAGAATAATTGCAGTAGGAACAGCTACTGTAGGTGCTGTTTTATTAGTGATTGAATATTATATGCAAAACGGCACGTTAGGCGGTGCATATCAGGCATTACAGGGAGATTATCAGCGATTTGCAACCCTACTTATGACAGCAGGAATATATTCTTTGTTTGCTACTTTTGATCTGAAGAAAACTAAAATAAATTCTATTATGGAATTTATTTCAGTGCGTACAATTGGAATCTATGCAGCACATATGATGTTGGCATATTTATTTTCAGCATGGCTTGTTAATAAAACGTCTAGAATCGGAGTATATATGCTTGTTCTACAATCTCTTGTTGTTATGTCAGGCTCTATTATAATAACAGAGATATTCTCAATGATTTCAGGACTTAGAACGATTTTAGGGTTGAACTATTACAAAATGCGTAAAAATTACTGGAAACAAAAAAGATTACAGCATAAAGAAGGAAGCTAGAAAAAATTATGATTCAAAAATTAAAGAATATATTTAAAATAAAAATACGATTTAGTTGGCTGCTAAGTATAATTTTTAGTGCTGGATATATACTTGGATATATTTTTCTTCAAGAGAAACACATTAATTCGGGTATGCAAGCATTTAAATATATATTAGTGTGGTTAGTAGGAATTTTGATATATCGTGTATTGATACAAATATTCTGGTGTTTGGCGCAAGGAGATTATCTACAGAAAAACAAAAAGATTCAAACATGGATAGTATGGCAACATCCCTTTGTAATCACATTTATATTTTTATGTATTTGTTGGACAATTCCAATAATATTGAAGTATCCAGCGGGAATTTGCTGGGATGCAAGTTGGCAGATCGATCAGGGTATGGGAAACACAACATTGACATCTCATCATCCAGTTTTTCATACAATGTTAATGGCATGGTTTGTAAAATTTGGTATGCAATTACATTCTGCAAATATTGGTATTTTTTTGTTTTGTATTGTTGAAGCAATTATACTAGCAGTGATTTTTTCTTTTGCAATTAAATGTTTGGTAGATCTTCAAGCAAAGTATTGGAGCATAATAATTGCAATTCTTTTCTTTGGGTTTAGTCCATTTATTACTGGATATGTTGGAACAGTAATCAAAGACGTTTATTTTACAGCAATGTGCGTGTTGTATATTACAACGTTAATTGTATATGCTGCAAATCGTAAGCTGTTTTGGAGTAAATGCTATTATAGTATCTTATTTGTATTGGCAACAGTTGGAATGGTGTTATTTAGAAATAATGGTTTATATATGTGTGCGCCAACAGTGTTAGTGCTAATAGTTTATGAGTTAAAAAAGCGTGACAATAAATTCATACAACATGTTGTAGTTATTGCTTTGTCATGTATATTGGCAATAACAGCATCGAAGACTCTGGATTATATTTACCAACCAGAGAAAGGAAGTATTGCAGAAGCATTATCTATTCCGATTCAACAAACTTCAAGGTATGTAAAGATATATGGAAACGAAGTTACAGAAAAAGAAAAAAAGATAATTAATAAAGTATTGCCTTATGATCAATTAGGAGAACTATATAATCCATATATTTCAGATCCAGTAAAAACTCATTTTAACAGGAGTGCCACTGGAGATGACTTAAAACAATATTTAAATGTTTGGTTGAGGCAATTTCTAAAACATCCAACATGTTATGTAAAAGCAACAGTTCAGCAAAGTATTGTTTTAATATATCCAGGATATAATAATTATGCTTACTATTTGAATAGTAATGCAGATAATTATAATTATCAAAAAGAGCAGTATTTTACTACTCCACGTAAAATAGCATTGCTGCAACAAAAATATTTTAAGTATTTAGTGGGATGCCACAGTGTTCCAATTATCAGTTTATTAAACAATATGGCATTGTATATTATGGGGATGTTCTGTTTACTGATTTTTTCATGGAAAAAGCATAATTATAATAGTATGTTCTTTTTTATCCCATTGATTTTATCGGTATTAATTATAGTTGCTGCGCCTTGTATTAGATGGCATGTTAGATATGCATTCCCTGTAATATATACGTTCCCGTTGATATTAGCGGAATTTACAAGAATAAGGAAGGAAGATAATAATGGATAAAATAGCAGTTTTAATTCCTTGCTACAATGAAAGCAAGACAATTGAAAAAGTCGTAACAGATTTTAAGAGAGAGTTGCCAGAGGCAACCATCTATGTATATGACAATAACTCTACAGATGGAACAGATAAAATCGCAGAAGCTGCCGGTGCAGTAGTTCGCTATGAGTATCAGCAAGGAAAAGGTAATGTTATTCGTAGAATGTTTAGAGACATTGACGCTGAATGTTATATTATGACAGATGGTGATGATACATATCCAGCTGAATATGCAAGAGAAATGGCTGATAAGGTATTGTACAGAAATGTGGATATGGTAGTTGGAGACCGTTTATCATCAACTTATTTTGAAGAAAATAAACGTCCATTTCATAACTTTGGAAATAGTATTGTACGTAATAGCATTAATAGTTTATTTAAAAGTGATATCAAAGATATTATGACTGGATATCGTGCATTTAGTTATATGTTTGTTAAGACATTCCCTGTGTTATCTAAAGGGTTTGAAATTGAAACTGAAATGAGTATTCATGCTGTAGATAAGAACCTGTTTGTTGAAAATGTGGTGATTGATTACAGAGATCGTCCAGAAGGCAGTGAATCAAAATTGAATACATATTCGGATGGATTCAAAGTTTTGAAAACTATATTCCGTTTATTTAAAAATTATAAACCAATGCAATTCTTTTCTTTACTTGCGTTTGTATTAGCAGTTATTAGTGTGGCATTTTTTGCTCCAGTATTTGTTGCTTTTCTGAAAACAGGAGTTGTTGATAAAATGCCAACATTAATTGTGAGTGGTTTTACAATGCTTGCAGCTATTCAGTCATTATTCTCAGGTTTAATTCTAGCAACAATTACTCAAAAGAATAGACAAGATTTTGAAATGCAATTGATGAATATGAAAAGTACATTTGAAAGTAAAAAGATATAATAATCATATGGGAGTATGATTTATAGAGAATATCAAAGGAAAATGATATTTTCTATACAATGGTGAGTCAGCAACATTAAGTACAGCTCTTAAAAGTTTCTTCATGTGCGTGAAGGAACTTTTTTTGTGTTATGTAATTTGATTGGGATAAGTGTTAAAAATGTTGTATACTTAAATTATATGAGTATTTATGGAGGGTTTATGAATAAAGATATATTTGATAGAATTATGGAATGGAAATTTTTACGTATCTTTAATCCATTTTATAAAAAATATAAAGAAGTATTACTCTATTTATTTTTTGGAGGTCTAACAACAGTTATTAGTATTGGCTCTTATGCATTTTTTGATGTAAGTATGCATATGGATCCAATGGTAGCGAATATCTTCTCTTGGATACTTGCAGTATTGTTTGCTTATGTGACAAATCGTATTTGGGTTTTCGAAAATACAGCGAAAGATGTAAAAGGTATTATTCAAGAAATGATTTCGTTTTTTGGAGGACGTGTCGCTACTCTTTTCATGGAAGAAGCTGTATTGTATGTAGGGATAAAGATGTTATTTATGAATAGTATTATTGTGAAAGTGTTCGCACAGGTTCTTGTGGTCATTGCGAATTATATCATTAGCAAATTGTTTGTCTTCAAGAGTGAGTGATTTGAATAAGGGGAAAAGAATATGAAAGCCAAAAGCGCTATGATACAAAGACTTTTTTAAAGAAGCGTTTTTCTAAGACAGTGATTCCATTTTTGTTTTGGACGTTTATAGGACTTTTATTTGATATGTTTTTCTTACATACAGTCAAAGTATCTGCTTTGACTTTAAAGGTTCTCGTTGATGGATTTACCAATACTCATTTTGTACAAATTTATTGGTTCTTTATGCCTTTATTTGGGATTTATTTGTCTATTCCTTTATTTGCATCAATTGAAGAAGGTAAAAGAATAGAATTATTTAAATATTTATTTGTAGTAGGTTTTATTTTCAATGCTACAATCCCATTTCTTCTTTCAGTTTTTCATCTCGATATTACGTGGCCTTTGAATATTAATGTAGTCATTGGCTATGCAATATTCGTGGTGATGGGATATTTCATTCATAAGATGGATTTTACACCTAATCAAAGATATATTATTTATTTTCTTGGTTTAGCTGGTTTATTAATGCATTTTGGTGGTACTTATTATGAATCACACGCTTTAGGTGATGTAAGTCAGATTTATAAAAATTTAACTTATGCTCCCATTGTAATGTATTCGGGTGCATCCCTCTTATTTATTAAACAAATTAGTGAAAAGGTGATGAAAACAAATATTTCTAAATATGTGCGTTTTATAAAGATATATACATTCCCTATTTAATGCATTATTACATTATTGAAATCTTAAACAGAAACCTACATCTTACAAATTATACAAAGTCAATCTTCTATCGTTTACGTATGCCTTTTATCGTTATTCCTATCACTATTATTATTGCAGCACTCATTCGTAAACTAAGATTAGGAAAGAAAGTATTGCCTTAAATTACATAATTTCATAGAAATTACACATAGATAGCGCTTGTAATAAGGTATAATAACAGCAATGAAGTGAATTATAGACTATTTTGTGGTATAGTAATTTATGTATGAACTTAAAAATAAGGATGTGAAAAAAAG
>NZ_CAKVKB010000159.1 GCF_934754915.1 uncultured Clostridium sp. | reverse complement strand
AAATAACCTTAATTATATTATATCTCTTTTTGAGAAATTTCCACTTTCAACTTGTACTATTTATATTCTAGCATCAATATAAATCTTCTAAATCCATCTCCTCAATAAACTGACTTAGTAAACGCACAGAATCATTACTAGGAATCATATAATCAATATTTAATGGAAGTTTTAATTGATAAAACTTCTGATTAATTGTATAATCTTTTTGTAAAATGTTTCTTTTTATTAACATAAAATCATTTTACCACAAATCTCAAACTCTCAGAAGTTTGAGATTTATTTTTTACCTAAAAAAAGCTGTCACACTATTTTTTAGTGCGACAGCCCCCTCTTTATCTTTGTGATATTTTACAAAAGTTGAAAAAAATATTGTAAAATGTTATGTTAAGTATTAATATATGATTATGAAATCGTAAACAAAGATTACAAGTTTAAGATACTATCGTATGAAAGTGTGGTGATAAAAAATATTTTGGTAACGGTACCGAAAAAATACTTATTAAGATTAGGGGGATTAAAATTGGCTAAGAATAAAATTAAAAGATTAATTGCAATAGGAACTGTATTTTTCAGCTTGGTGAGTTTTTCACCAAATGTTAGTATAGCTGCTTATTCAGCCGAAAAAACAGAAGCTCAGTCAGAAGAGTCATCAATGCTAACTTATGAAGAAGAGCAGGGTGCTATACTACATGCTTGGGATTGGTCATTTAAAACTATAGAGGATAATTTAGATGCAATTTCAAATGCTGGATATACTGCGATTCAAGTTTCTCCAATTCAAGGGAATAAGGACGGAAGTATAACCGATACAAAAAGGTGGTGGATATTATATCAGCCAATAAACTTTAAAATAGGGAATAAGCAGCTTGGAGATAGAGAAGAATTTATAAATCTATGTAATAAGGCTAAAGAAAAAGGAATTAAAATTTATGTAGATGTTATTGCTAATCATACAGGTAACGATAATGATGATGCAACTAAGTATCCAGATAACATAGATGATGATATTAAAAATATAGGTCAAGATGCATGGCATACCCCATTACATTCAGTAGCATCATGGGATGATAGATTTGAAGTTACTCATGGATGTGTTGGATTACCCGATTTAAACACTGAAAATAAGGATATACAAAACTTATTTAATAAGTATTTACAGGATTGTTTAGATTGTGGAGCAGATGGGTTCCGTGTCGATACTGCAAAGCATATAGGACTTCCAACAGATGAAGGTAATTGTAAGAGTGACTTCTGGCCTAATGCTTTTGGAAGTTTAAGAACAAAGGATAAGAAAGAACCATATGTATATGGTGAAGTACTGCAAGGTGGAGCAGATAATTATAAAGAGTATTCTAATTATATAAACTTAACATCAAGTAATTACGGAAAAAATGTAAGAGAAGCGGTGGGGTTAGGAAGTGATCCTGATGTAAGTAAAATAGAAAATTATGATGCAGATAGTGTTGATCCGAGCAAATTAATTACATGGGTAGAATCTCATGATACTTATGCAAACGATTCCGCGGAATCAACTGCTTTAACTGATGAACAGATTAAATATGGATGGGCACTTATAGCTTCTCGTGCAGATGCTAATCCATTATTCTTTAATAGGCCTGCTGGCAGAGGAAAGCTTGATGGGAATATAGGCGACGCTGGTGATGATTTATGGAGAGATGCAGATGTTGTAGCAGTAAATAAATTCCGTATAGCTATGAAAGACAAAGAAGAAAAGTTAGTTGAACTTGATAAAAAAACAATGATAATTCAAAGGGGAAGCGGAGAAGATGCAGGTCTTGTAATTGTTAATATGGATAAGGATAAACAAATTAGCAGCATAGATGTTAATTTAGAAGATGGCAGTTATAGTAACTGTGGTGAAAAAGATGCTTCATTTACTGTTAAAGATGGAAAGATAAATGGAACTATTCCAAAGGGAATAACAGTACTGTATAAAAATGGACAAAAGGAAGAAGCTGTTTTAACACCTAAGGTATCAATAAGTCCTGATAATAAGTCATTTTCAGGCGAAAGTTTAGAATTAACACTAAAATCAGAAAATGCAGCAAAAGCTACTTATTCTATAAATGGTGGAGTAAAAACAGCATATAATGATGGAGATAAAGTTGTTATAGGAAAAGACAGCAGTGCAGGTGATTTAATAACTGTAAATATAGAGGCAACTAATGAACAGAACAGCAGAACAGCAAAAGAAACTTATAAGTATATTAAAAAAGATGAAAATTCATGTGCTACAGTATATTTTAAAAGAGATAGCAATTTTAAAACAGCTTATATTTATGCTTGTAATGAACTAGGTGAAGAAAATGCAGCGTGGCCTGGAGAAAAGATGACTTATATCGGAAATAATACTTATAAATATGATTTAAAGGACTTCACAGACTGTAATGTTATGATAAATGACTGGTTCTATGGAAATAATAAGACTGGAGAATTGAGTCTGGGTGCTAATGATAAGAAAATATATAGCGAATCAGGCAGTACTTGGACTAATGTGGATGGTGTGATAAATGAAGATACCGATGCTGTTGAAGATGGAATAAAAGATGGAACTAGTAAGGTATATTTCAAAAAGCCTGCTGAATGGAAAGATTATGATGATGTCTGCGTTTATTTCTATGGAAATGGTGGTCCAAGCTGGCCTGGTGTTCCAATGAAAGAGGTTGAAGGAAAAGAAGGATTATATACTTATACTTTACCGGAAGGATTGGAAGGCTCAATGGTATTGTTCAATGCTAAAGGCAGTACAGTTCAAGTTCCAGAAAATACAGGATTTAAGGCACCGGCTGACTCAACAATGATTTGGGATGGAGAATGGAAAGAATATCTTAATGGAACTTCAAAAGCATATTTTAGAAAGCCAGCAGACTGGGGAGAGCCTAATATATATGCGTGGAAGGATGATAGCAGTAAGATAGAAGAGTGGCCTGGTATTCCAATGACTAAGGTTGAAGGAACAGAAACATTGTATTCTTACACACTGCCTGAAAATTATGGTGATGCAAATATTATATTTAATGATGGATCTAATAAGACAGATAATTTAAAACTGCCTTCAGAAAAAGCAATGATATATGATAATGGAGAATTTAGAGATTTTACTATAGAAGATCTTGAAGAACCTGAGGTAGTGTCAGATGAAGCAGGAATCACTAAAGTATATTTCAAGAATACATCTAATTGGGAAAAAGTTTATGTTCATTATTGGAATACTGATGGAAAGAGTACAACATGGCCTGGAAAAGAAGCTCAAGATGAAGGAAATGGACTATTCAGTTATACACTTCCAAGAGGATTTGAAGAAGCAGGTGTAATTTTTAATGATGGCGGTAATGGACAGCAGACAGATGATTTAAAAACAAAAGTTGGACATTCGATGTTATATGATGAAGAAAGTAAGTCTTTAAAAGATTTGACAAAGGTTTATTTTAAAAATTCTCAAGGCTGGGATAAAGTTCGTGTGCATTACTGGGTAGACGGTGGTTCTACTACTACATGGCCAGGTGAAGCTTTAGTTTATCATGGGGACAATTTATATAGTTATGAAATGCCGGAAGGTTATGAAAATGCAAATATAATTTTCAATAATAACAATAATGGAGCTCAAACACAAGAAAATTTAAAGATTACAGATGGACAAACAATGATTTTTGATTCAAATAGTGAATGGAGAGAATTTTCAGAAAGTGATATTCCTACAAATTCAGATGTAGATGAGCCGGTTGATGATAAGAAAGATGATGCAGATAAGCTGACAAAAGCTTATTTTGAAAATTCAAATGGATGGGAAGATTTAAGAATATATTTCTATACAGAAAAATCAGATGGAAGCTTAAATAAAGAATTTTCAAAATGGCCAGGTGTTGAATTAGTATCTGAGGGAAATGATTTATACAGTTATACATTGCCTGATGGATTTAAAAACTCAACATTAATATTTAATGGTAAAGCAACAACTTCAAGTGCAGTAACTGTTGATGGTACTGAGAAAATAGATGTTCATACAGGCAATCTAAAAATAAAAGCTGGAGAAATTATGATATTTAGCAATGATTCATGGCAGGAATATTCAATTCCTGATGATGACAAGAATCAAGAAGTTTCAGAAATAAATAAAGTAAAAATAAGCGGAACAGCTAAAAAAGGATATACTTTAACTGCTAAAGTTTTAGATGCTGATGGAAATGAAATTAATTCCGGAATAACTTATCAATGGTACAGATCATCATCTAAAGATGGAGAATATGAAGAAATAGAAGGAGCAGATGAAAAACAATATAAGTTAACTAGCAGCGATAAGAATAAATATATTAAAGTTATTATTAGGGATTCATCTAACAATGAAGTTTCATCAGAACCAACTTCAAAAATAACAGCTTCATCATCTTCTTCACATCATTCATCATCAAGCAGCAAAACATCTGATAATTCAGTAAATGATAATAGTTCAGACAATAATGCTGTTAATAATGATAAGACAGATAATTCAAATAAAAATGAAGAAAAAACTGTTGAAAATGGATGGAAACTAAATTTAGATGGAAGCTGGTCATTTATTGAAAATGGAAGTCCAGTTCAAGGATGGAAACAAGTTAGCGGGTTATGGTATTTAATGAACGAAGATGGAAAAATGCAAACAGGATGGAAACAAGTTAATGGTGCATGGTATTTAATGAACCAAAATGGAGCAATGATGACAGGATGGCAGTTTTGGAGTGAAAAATGGTATTATTTAAATACAGATGGCAGTATGTTAACAGGATGGCAGTTTATTAATGATAAATGGTATTATTTAAATACAGATGGCAGTATGTTAACAGGATGGCAGTTTATTAATGATAAATGGTATTATCTAAATGAAAGCGGAGATATGGCAATAGGCTGGAAGAACATAAATAGTACATGGTATTATTTATATTCTGATGGTTCTATGGCTTATAGCACTTCAGTTGATGGATATAATTTAGATGCCGACGGAGCTTGGAAATAAAAAATACCTGCAATAATTTTTTATAAATACTGAAAGTGGTGACTAGTATTGAACTGCTTTCAGTATTTTTCTACAAGTTTATTGTAAATATATGAGTATATACCTTATAAATTGAAGTAATGAGAAAAATATGATAAAATTAAAATAACCTTACTTAAAGATTAATCTGATGGAAAAGGTTTAGTTAAAAAAGTCGTTCTGATTAATGAGGGTTCATCCCAAATAACAAGGGGTTAGTTATAAATATTTTGATATTAATATCTCTGCGCTTATTTTTAGTACAGAGATTATTTTTTTGAAATTTTATTATTAAAAATATTAAATAAAGTTAATTTATATTAATTGAGGAGTAAAGTATGGACAACAGAATTGCGCTTATCGGAATAATAGTGGAGGACCTGGGAAACACTGAAAAATTGAATAATATCCTTCATGAATACAGCAGATACATAATTGGAAGAATGGGTATTCCCTACAAAGAAAAAGATGTATGTGTAATAAGTGTAGTAATTGATGCCAGTAATGATGTTATAAGTTCCTTATCAGGGAAATTAGGCATGATTAAGGGTATCAGTGTAAAGACAATGTATTCTAAAAAATAAAATTTCAATATGAAGGTTAAAATATTGCGCTGATTTTGAGTGGATAATAATAAATCAGGATGAGTTATACAAGAAAGTAATTTAAAGAAAGAAGTGTGTGACGGATATGTATAACGTTATGTCAAGTGTGGCAACTGAATTTATCAACGATGAAGAAATTTTATCAACTCTTGAATATGCACAGGAAAACAAAAATAATAAACAGCTTATAAATGAAATAATAGAAAAAGCTAAAAGCTGTAAGGGTTTATTTCATAGAGAAGCAGCAGTGCTTCTTGAATGTGAGTTAGAAGAAATTTATTCCTCCACATCCAGAAGTTTTAAGTTTATTATGACTATTATACTTTAAAATCCAGTCTAAAAGTTGTTTGTTTGAACGGATTTTATATTTAATACATATATCAATCAAAGAACTACTACCGTTGAGATACTCAGTAACGGCTTGTTGCTTTAATTCAGATGTATATTTGTGATTTCCATTTGTTTTACTAAACCCTTCTACTCCACACCCTTTATAAATAGCTATCCATCTTTGAATACTCTGATAAGCAATTCCGAGGCTACGCGCCGCCTCATTAAGACCAATTTTATTATCCATAATATTTTTAACAGTTGTTAATTTAACTTCATTAGAAATTCTTTTTGACATAAAAAATGCTCCTCCTTATGATAGACATTTTATTATTTTATGTGTCTACCATAAGGGGAGCATATCAGATTTTTAAACCCGCTAATGCGACAGCCCCTTTAGAATAGCTTCTAATCATATCCTGTGTAGCTGCTCTATAAGCTTCACATGTATATTGTATACCTCTATCTGAGT
>NZ_CAKVKB010000158.1 GCF_934754915.1 uncultured Clostridium sp. | reverse complement strand
TATTTATTCTGGTGATACTTATAATTTTGCTTTAAATTCATAGATTTATAGTCTACTTAGAAGTTTTCTTTCTTCAGATACTGTGAAATAATTGCTTTTCTTATCCATAAGTTTAAGCTTACATTCAAAGTATTACTTATCATCCAAAGTCATCTTACCCTCTGTTTTAAGCATGCATCTAAATTTTAGCTGTAACTTAAAATATAATAAAATCAAAACAGCTTTTAGATAGTATCTGCAAAAACAAAAACTATATAATATCAAAAGACTTCTATTTTCACACAATACTTTAATAGATAATATTATTTCTTAATAGTAAACCAATATAGCAGAAGTAATTCAAAAACTTTTGCTACATTATATTTATTATATTAATTAGAATTTTTCATATATTCTAAGCTCTGTATTTATAGGTTTCTAAAATCATATCTTCCTAACTTAATGTAAGCGCTCCATATTATACTGTATAGATATGCAGATTTAAATGTATAGTACATATTATCAATTTAAATATGGCTGTACATAACTAACCCATATTTCTTTTACAACCTCTTCAACTGACATACTTTTCTGATTAAATGACATTGATAATGAGAAATACAATTTCAGCTCTCCATCTTCAACTTTTGAGCTAATCATTCCATTATATGAGCTATTATTGCCAAAAGAATAATTCTCACATGAAATACCTATGGTATTTTCTCGCATCCCCATCCAATTTCCAAGAGACAATTTTAAGAACCTTACCTGATTACCATTCTTATAATATTGATAAATAACCGTCCTGCTATCTACTGCCTCTATACCTACTTGTATATTTGTATTATTATTTTCAAATTGAGCTGAAAGTTCTTTCATCAAATTATTAATCTCCTGAAAACTTCTACTCATAAATTGATTTTTCTCTAAGTCAGTTGGTTCAACTCTCATATTTGCTTTTGGAATATTTAAGCTTAAAAAAATATCATTACCTTGTGCTTGTGCATTATATGATTTATTCTCAGCACTTACTGAACTATTATTTAATAAACCACTTTGCTGTAATTTATCCTCTATAGCCTTGTTAACATCAGAAACATTAGGATTATTCATATTTGCTACTTTATATAAAAATTCATCCATAGATAAAACTATATTTTGAGTTTTTTTTAAATCATCTATTATATTTCCTGCATTAACAATATCTATTTGACTTATCTGTTCTTGCAATTCTTTATATTTATCTTGCCAGTATTTTATATAAGGTATTCTTCCAGCAGATGGATATATGCTTGTTTCTACAACAACAGGAAAAATTTTATTCATATAATCTTTTTCCTTCATTACTTCTAAAACTTCATACATACAATTAAAAGATTTTAAATAGTTATCTGATATAATCAAGACAGCATAATCCATATCTCTAATTGTTCCCATATATTCACGAATACTCTTCCAATTGCTAATATCTCTTATATCTCTATGTATTGTTATTCCTTTATTTGCAAAATACAAATCAATATTATCAGCATAAACAGAATCCTTTTGACAATATGATACGAACATATTTACCATGCACTTCCACCTCCATTTTGTATTATTTATTAATTACAGAAATACTCTTTTACTTTATCAATAATTTTTTATATAAACAACTACACATTTTTTAGCTTAATTAAAAGAAACAGGATTTATATTAAAATTTATTTCATATTCAAATAATGTTATATTTCTAACCTGGGTAATAGCATATTTAAGCTTATCATCTATGCTCTTTGCAACAATAACTCCATGAACTTCTTTGTCACCTGCAATATTAGCTTTTATCCACCCCATATATCTTAATATCTGCCCTAATGTAGCATCATTTCCTCTACTTAATTTCAGTTCAAATATTATAAAGTTATCTTCTTCATCTAGAGCAAGTATATCAATAATGCCAACATCTGTTCTAAATTCAATCCCATCAGTTCCATTATCCTCTACATATAACTTTAAGGACTTTCCATTTACTTTTATAGTATCTATATTCTGAGCAATAAAATCACGTAGATGGCTTTCTAATGGAAAATAATATTCTTCTACATCTTTTTGGGCTGAATCTTCTTTTATTTCAACATTGATATCATGTTTTACATCATTTTTTTCAGCTACAATTAACTTTCCTGTTTCATCTTCTTTTATTTCCCATATACCATGTTTTTCCGGATTATATCTTTCAACCTGCCCTCTTCCTGTAGTATATAAAAAATCATATTTAGTATCTGATATTCTAGGCTTCTTATTTTCTGGATAATGAATTCTTGTAGCATGATTAACAGTACACACAATTATCTGACATGTTATTGTATTATCATTGACTTCTCCATACTTATTATGAATATATTTTTTAATATCACTATACGAAGCTTTGTCTCCTATATTATCCATAGCCTCTTTTATCATTTGCCAAACATAAGGTTTCTCTGCCATTTATACTGCACTTCCTTTATTACTATAATTTCATGCTATTAAGAAGTTCTTTCAATTTTATTAATTCATCTTTACTTAAAGTAATACCTTTCCCCATCTTCTCGTGTTCAGGAGCCCAATCTCTTAAATCATACTTTGCTTCTTTACCATTCCAGCTTATAAGATTTAATTCCTTAGTCCAACCCTTAGGTGATTCTGATATAACACCAACTGCTTCTTTTATTTCATATTTAATGTCTACCATCTATTCTCAACTTCCTTCTATGATTTTTTAATTAAAAATTTATAGAAAATACTAAAAAAATAAATTATATAATCTTTTCAGCATTTGTTTTAATCTCTGAAACCTTATTCATTATACTTCTTGCTGAATCCATATTATCTTTAAATAGAACAGTTAAACTTCCAACAGTCCTGAATGGGTCTTCCATAAGAACTCTATTGTCGTCAATCAATCCATTCTTAACAACATAATCAACTATAAGCTTAACAAAATGTATCTGCTTTGTATTAAGATTCTCATTATTCAAAAATTCAGAGAATATTTCATTAGCTGTTGCTCTGTCTAATCCAACCATCTTTCTTACAAGCTTATTTACTGGCATATCTCCAAATTCTTTCTTATAATCTTCCTTTGTACCAAGCTCATTCCACATAATAGATTCAAGAGTTTTTACGTCCTGCTCTGTAAGTTGTTTATTATTTTTCAACTTATGAATAACCATCTCATTTTCATGCTCTTTTAAATAATATTCAACCTTCTTCTTATAATTTTTAAGATTATTGCTATTATACATAGCCCCATGAGATTCTTCATTTATAACCATATCTTCAAAATGCGTATAATATGGCTTTTGTTTTTCTTTTTCAAGATACTTTAACAATTCTCTTAAAACTTCTCTTACTTCATCAAGTTCAAATATATCTACATCTTCCCAGAATTCTGTTGTTCGAACTTTATCAATAATATACTTATTTTCTATAATATCTGGGATATTTCCTCCAATTTTAGATAACTGCTCTGCTGTATCTATAACACTTTTTATTGGTCTTGTTGCATTATTGCCCTGTAGATTAGCCAATTCTATTGTATAGATTAATATATCAAATCTTTTAGCAAGTTCATCATCATTTAACGTAGTTATTAAAGGAGAAACATGTTCTTTTATTTCCTTTGTGCTTACTGCTCCAAGTGCCATCCATTCATCTTTATTTTTATATTTTTGGACATACTGCAAATTCATCTTAACCATAAAATTATCTTCATTAAGATTATTAACAGCTTCTAAAACTCCATTTAACAATTCCTGTTTATAATTGATATATTCATCATCATCTGAATATCTTAAATCTTGCAGTTCTTTTATCAAATCAACTTTAAGATTAAAAATTCTTTCACTTAATGTTTGTCCCATATTTCCTTCAAAGCCCTTTGGATTCATTCTAAAGAACTCAAAATTATTACAAAAATCAAATATTAAGAACTTTTCTTTATTTTCTCCTACTCCAAGCAAATCTTCACAAAGCCTTGTTCCTCTTCCTATCATCTGCCAGAACTTAGTCTTTGAACGTACTTTTTTAAAAAATACAAGATTTAATATTTCAGGAATATCAATACCTGTATCAAGCATATCAACACTTATAGCTACTTGTGGTTCTTTATTCTTATCTGAAAATTCATCAATAAGTGATTCTGCATAATTAATTTTATTATCTATAATTTTTGCATAACCACTACCAAGCTCAGGAAATAGCACATCAAATCTACCTTTAATAGATTCTGCATGTTTATGGCTCTTAGCAAATATAATAGTCTTTCCAAGTTTTTCATTACCTTCAATTCTTAAACCTTTTTCCATAAGCTTATTAAGAACTAAATCTATTGTATTAGCATTAAAAAGCCATTCATTTACAGCCGTACTTGATATCTCATCATCTATATTTTCATCATCATTGAATTTTTCTTCAAATTCTTCCTTATCCTCATCTGAAAGCTCATCATATTTTATTCCGTCTTCCATTATCTTTGACTTAACTTCACAAGTTTCATAATCTACAAGGAATTCGTCTTCAACAGCTGTTTCAAATTCATATGCATACGTAGGGACTCCATTTTCCATGTCAAAAATACTATATGTATTTTTATCTACTTCATCTTTAGGAGTAGCTGTAAGTCCTACCAAAAAGCTGTCAAAATAATCAAAAATAGCTTTATATTTTTTATAAATACTTCTATGAGATTCGTCAACAATTATTAAATCAAAATGACCACATGTAAATAACTTTTTACCATCCTTACCTTTTGTATCGTCAATAGCATTCATCATTGTTGGGTATGTTGAAAATACCATTCTTGATTCTTCAGGATTATCCCTGCTATCTAATAAATTACAAAGTGAAAGGTTTGGTAACAATTTTGAGAAGTTTTTCTTTGCCTGTTTTACAAGGGCTGTTCTATCAGCTAAAAATAGAACATTCTTTATCCATTTATGCCTTTGCAATACATCAACTAAAGATATTGCTGTTCTTGTTTTTCCAGTACCTGTAGCCATAACAAGAAGTAATTTTCTTTTTCTCTGTTCTAATTCCTCACAACATTTTGTTATTGCTTCTTTTTGATAATATCTGTTTGAAATTTCATCTTTAATATCTATATTATTTAATGACTTACGCATACTTCTTCTATCAATCATAAGCTGAAGTTCATCTTTTTTAAAGAATCCATATACTCGTCTTTCTGAATATCCATTATAATCATCCCATATATAAGTTTCAAAACCATTAGTAAAGAATATAACTGGTCTTTGATTATACTGTTTTTCCAAGCAGTCAGCATAAAGCTTAGCCTGTTGTTGTCCTATTTTAGGGTCTTTGCTTGTTCGCTTAGCTTCAACTACTGCAACTGGTTTTCCATTATCACCATAAAGAACATAATCAGCACGACCTTCTCCAGCATTATTAGGCATACCATATAATACTTTTTCTTCTTCAATATCTTTCTTAAAATCCCATCCTGCAAGTTTAAGCTCAACATCTATATATATTTTTCTTGTCTTTAATTCACTTATTTCATCAATTTTAAAATCATAATTCTGAGTGTTTTCTTTTCTCTTAGCTGTTATTTCCTTTCTAAGCTCTTCATTTTCCTTTATTATTTCTTCAAGTTTTCTATCCTTTGAGCTTAGTTTTTCATATAAATTTTTAAGTTCTTCAGGTCTTACCCTCTTTTCTTCTTCTCCTTTTAAAAGTGAAGTTTCATCAAACTGCTTCTCAGTATAATTATCTCCATAGCAATAATCAATCCAGTTTATGAATTGAAATAAATTGTTTAATGATAATATTGCTTCATCTCTTGTTATATTTTGATTAGTATGAACAGCTATATTTCCAAGATGTATAACAAATTTAAGTATATCAAGCATTCCACTATCAATAAGTTCTACAAAACTATTATTATGAATTAAAGAGCTTATATTATCCTGATATGGTAAATTTAAATCATCATCATAAGCATAAACCCACTTTACTGCCAATTCTAAAGCACGTCTTGAAAGTATTGCAGTCGTTGCAGGACTAACTAATATACTTTTTTCTGCTTCAATACATGCATCTGAAAAAGCATTAAATTCCTTTTTAAACTTTAAAAACTCAAAGTTTGTACACAAAACTATCTCCCCCTTACTTATCTACAACATATCCATATTCTTTCAATCTCTCCTTATACATTGTTCTTTCTTCTTATGTAAATTATTGCATATACTTATTTTTCAATATTAAAACTTCAACATAAACCTTAATTTGTAATTATTTTCTTTATTATTTTATATATGTAATTATATAACATATCCAGGTGCATATATATACAGCATATTATTCATTACATCAAAATTATGTTTTAATTGGTTATTTTTGTATTAAATTTAATGAATTTCACATAATTTTATAGCTATTCTGTAATGCAACTTTTAATTTGTCGATTACCTTAACAAAATCTGCGAATTGATTTTGGAGTTCTATTGGTG
>NZ_CAKVKB010000157.1 GCF_934754915.1 uncultured Clostridium sp. | reverse complement strand
AAAGGCTGTCCCTATGATAATGCTTGTATAGAATCATTTCATGCTAGTTTAAAAAAGGAAGAAGTATATACTAAAACATATAAAGACTTCAATGAAGCTAAATTAGCTATATTTAATTATATAGAAGGATGGTATAACAGAAAAAGGCTGAATTCTGCTATAAATTATATGACCTCAGATCAATGCGAAGCGTTAACAAGGAATATAGCATAAAAATTTCGATTTTTTCTGTCTACTATATTGATATAAATCCATCTGGTGTTGACATTGATATTAGATTCAGATTTCTTTAGTAATAGAACAGGTCAAAAAGAAGTTTACACAAAGTTTTTTAAACACCCATTTTATCCTTCATAGTACATAATAAATATTTATATTATGAATTTTATCTGTTTCGAGTACGTTTCCAGAAGTTTGACATTCTATAATCAGGATTATCAGTTACTTCTTGTCCAAACCATTCAGGCGGATTGAAACTCTCAGCTTCTTCTACAGAATTAAATTCTATTTCTCCATAAAAAAATTCAGTAGGCCTGCCAATATCAGCAGCGCCAAGAGTAAGTTCATGTCTATTTACTACATATCTATAAAAATGTTTAGAAATAAAATCCTCTTCTTTTATATTTCCAACAATCATAAGTTCATTGAATTCTTTTTCTGTAAGTTCTTTCTGCACTTCAATTCTTTCTATAGTTCCTTTGCTTTTTATACATAAAGCATAAGTGAAATTATCGTCTCCAGCTTCACGTCTTGCTCTTATTCGGACTTCTGGATCTGTACTTATATATGCCTGTTTATAAAAATATTCTCCAAGTATTGTAGTTCCATCAGGTGCTGCAATTGATTTAAATAACCATTTTCTTTCAATTTCCATATGTATGTCAGCCTCTCTATAAAAATATTAATAAATGTTTTAGATACAGACTAAATTTATAAATAAATAGTGTTGATACATCCAAAACAATATAAGAATTAAAGAAATCTTGAAAAGATTTCATCATAATTTATTGTCAATTGTCCATTGTACACTGTCAATTGATATATATATTATAAAATAAATTTAAAGAAAATGTTATCATAATATGTAGATTGCATTATAAGTTTTAAGCATTTTTTTATTTAGTTTGTTTGAGGATAAATTTTTATAAAAACAGCTCGTACTAATGGAGAAACAACCAATAAGTTTAATGGAAGAGCTACTATAAAGTTTTTCCATATTCCATTTAAATAAGCATATGGAAGCATTGGTGAAAATCCTATATTAATAATTACTCCATAAAATGACATACATAATACCATGCCACATACCATGAAAAATGAAATAAGAAGAATTTTTTTAATCATTGGATCATTTTCATTTACAAGTTTTCCAGCAATATATTTAGCTATTTTTCCTACAACAAATACATCTAAAAATAAAGCAACAAAAAATCCTGGCCAGTAATCATATAGCAGTTCTGAAAAAATTTCAGATGAAAATCCTTTAACTAAAATCATATTGTATACTGTCATTCCTAATACCATGCAGGCACACATCATAAGTGTGAAAACAAATCTTTCTTTTTTATTTTGTCCCATTTTATCTACTCCTTTTCTGCTTTATTATCAATTTGGTTTACAATGTATTTTAACATGTCAATAATATATAGTCAACCAAGTTGACTACGTGAGCATGATATTTTATACTGAAATTAAATATTATACATTACAAATTTAAATATATAGCTAAAGAAAATAATTACAATGCACAATAGCTATTATTTCATGCATTAAAGTATATGTTAGGGGAAAACAGTTATGAAAAACAGAAAGTACTTTGAAAATATGAATCTTATAGATCTTGTAAGTGAAATGCATTTGGAACTCAGAAATAGAGTAAATAGGATATGGAATGAGAATAATGTTGAAAAAATAAATCATACAGAAAGCCATATATTTGGAATGCTTGCTATGGAACCAACTACTGTAGCAGAATTGTCAAGGAATCTTAATATATCCAGACAGGCAACCCATAAATGTGTACAGAATCTTATAGAAAGAGGATATTTATATGCAAAAAGCAAGGAGGGAAACAGTAAAGAAAAGATTATATGCCTTACAGACAAAGGGATTGAGTGTAATGATGAAATGCTTAAAATAAAAAATGATCTTGAAAGGAAAATAGGAAATAAAATTGGAGAATCAGCAGTTGAAATCATGAAGTTATTATTAAAAAAAGAGTGGATAGATTAAAAATAATATTTCACTTAAAGTAAGTTTGGTTGACAAAAATATTATAATTTATTTTTATATGATTTTTTAATTGTCATATCAGTTAAAATTTAAATTTTAACTAAATTAGTTATTGCATACTTAGATTTGAATAACTAAAATTGAGATATAATATGCAAATCTACATTATATATTTAGAAATAGTAAAACTATAAAATAATCAAAGAAATTTTGCAGAGATTTCACTATTTATTGTCAATTGAAATATATTTTTAAAATTTATATTGACTCCTACCTTAGGGGGGGATTTATAATAATTATGTAGATGAAAAGAATAATTATATAAAATTTATTTTATTAAAATTAATGAAGAGAGGATGAAAATAATGAAAAAGATACCTTTTTCACCACCAGATATAACAGAAGAAGAAATACAGGCAGTAAGTGAAGTATTAAGAAGTGGGTGGATAACATCAGGTCCACAGCTTGAAAAATTTGAAAAAGGAATAGAAGAATACTGCAAAGTAAACAAAGCTCTTGCATTGAATAGTGCAACATCAGCTATGGAAGTAGTATTAAAAGTTTTTGATATAAAAGCAGGCGATGAAATAATAACAACTCCATATACATACACAGCAACATCAAGTGTTGGAATTCACAGAGGTGCAAAGCCTGTATATGTAGATGTAAAAAAAGATACATTTGAAATGGATATAGACAAAGTTGCAGAGAAGATAACACCAAGAACAAAAGTAATAATGCCTGTTGATATTGCAGGAGTTCCTTTTGATTATGATGCACTAAAGAAAGTCTTAAAGGATATGGGAAGAGAAGACATCATGATTCTTTGTGATTCAGCTCATTCATTTGGTGCAAAATATAAGGGTGAACCAGTAGGGTCACAATGTGATTTCCACTCTTTTTCATTCCATGCAGTAAAGAATCTTACAACTGCAGAAGGTGGAGCTGTAACATTCAATGATAATAATTTCAGAGGACATGAAGATCTTCAAAAATATATGAGATTTACAGCAATGCATGGACAATCAAAAGATGCTTTGAGCAAATTAAAAGCTGGAGCATGGGAATATGATATAATAAATGATGGTCTTAAATGTAACCTTACAGACATAGGAGCTGCTATAGGAAATGTACAGCTTACAAGATATGAAGGAATGCTTGAAAAGAGAAGAGCAATATTTAAAACATATAGCGATATATTAGGAAAAGAAGATTTTTCAATAATACCATTTACTAAAGATGATAATGGAACTGAAACTTCTTACCATTTATATCTTTATAGAGTAAAAGGATTTAATGAAGAAAAGAGAAACAAAGCTATTCAAATGTTAGCTGAAAAAGGAATTGCAACTAATGTACACTATAAACCTCTTCCAATGCTTACATTATATAAAAATTTAGGATATGATATAAAGGATTATCCTAATGCTTATGCACAATATGAAAATGAAATTACACTTCCAGTATACAGCAAGTTATCTTTAGAAGATGCTGCTTATGTTGCTGAAGAAGTTGTTAAGGTAATTAAGGAAATATTATAAAAATATATAGTATTTATATTAAGAAAATATTATAGAAAAAATACAGTGAATTTTATGAAAACAGTTTGAAATTATCAGGTTTCAGACTGTTTTTTATATGATAGTATAATAAATTGATATGCTCTCTCTATAGTAATGACAGTTTTATTATTTTAACTGTCTACTATAAAGGGAGCATATTATGTTAAGGCTATCTGCTTTTAATATTAAGTAAATTTTATTTTAAATAATTTAATAATGCAGTAATTCGTTCATCAGTCATTTGTATTGCGCCTATTTTATCATCAAAAGTTCCATCAGGATTGTCACATGTAGGGTATTTAGTCATTTTCTCATCAAGCCATTCCTTCTGCTCTTTGTAAAGTGAATCAAATTCACTTTGAGGCAGCTGTGATTTTAAACTTCCCCATAATCTGTTTATTATATCATTATATTTTTTATAAGTATTATTGGCGATTGATACATCCTGGCTGTTTACAAGAGCATCTCCACGTACATTTATATTTGCAACTTCATAACGATAGTCATTGTACAATTCACTTCTATTAGAATCATATACTACACCAGCATCTTTTCTTTCAGAACGGATTTTAGAAGATTCATCTTCTTTATTGTTTTTTTCAGAATCTTTATCTGTATCAGTGTTTTTTGCTTTTTCGCTGGTTACAAAATTGTTTAATTTAGTAAGCCCTTCAGGATAAAAAACTATATTAAGTATTTTATCAGAAGATTTATCAAAGATTACATCTAATTCCTGAAAGTTTTTCAATTTTGTATAGTGTTTTTTAGATTCAGAGTCACTTTTATAATAACTGTCAGTAAGATCTATTCCATATTTTTTTAAAACATCTTCTTCCTCAGACATTTTATATCCATTGTCTGAAACATCAAGACATAAATTTATACAATAGCCGTTATTATCAAATATTGCACTATCATTTCCATAAGTATATATGTATGGTTCATTATCTTTTTTTATTCCTGTTATACCAAGTAGCTTGTCTACATCTTCTTTTTGTGCTTTTATAAGTTTGGTACAGTCAAAAAGAAGAAGATTTGAATCTTCAGAAGAAACCTCCGAAGTTTGAGAAGTATTATTGGTATCGTCTTTATTAGATGTTTTTGAACATCCGCTTAAAATACATATAACAGAAATTGTTATGCATATAACTTTTAAAAAACCTCTTTTCATAAGTCCACCCCATAAAGTAATATTTATACAATATTATTTCATTTTATATAAATTAAGTCAATGAAATTTTTTACTATTGACGCAAGCAGAGGTATGGAGAATAATATAAATGAATATATCATGAAGCTGGGAGGAAGTATATTGAAAATTGGAGAATTTGCCAAAAGATCAGGAGTTACAGTAAAGACACTGCTTCATTATGAAAAAATCGGACTTTTAAATCCATCATCAAAGACTGAGAGTGGCTATAGGCTTTATTGTGAAGATGATTTTCTTAAGCTTCAGCAGATTACAACCCTTAAATTTATAGGTCTGTCTCTTAGTGAAATTAAAGATATACTAAGTGAACAGGGAGAAAATCTTGAAAGCATGATTTCAATACAGAAAAGAGCATTGGAAGAAAAGAAAAAACATATTGAAGAAGTAATAAATGTATTTAATAAAGCTGAGAGTTCTGCAAAAGAGAAAGGAATCCTAAATGTAAATAATCTTATAGACATTATTAAGATAACAAATATGGAGAATTCAGTTAAAGAACAGTATAAGACTGAAAAGAATCTTAATCTTAGAAGGAGCATCCATAGTTATAATGTAAATAATGTTGACTGGGATAAGTGGTGTTTTGATAATATGATTTTTCCAAAGGAAGGAAAGGTTCTTGAATTAGGATGTGGAACAGGAAGATTTTGGAGAGTTAATGAGGGTAAAATAAATAAGAATCTCAAGGTGTGTGTATCTGATTTTTCAAAAAATATAGTGAAAGCAGCAGAAAAGAATCTGGAATCTTTAGATGGTGATTTTGAATTCAGTCAGATAAATGCAGAAAAGATTCCTTTTGCTGATAATACATTTAATGTAATTATAGCTAAGCATATGCTTTATTTTGTTCCAGATATGGATAAGGCTTTAAGAGAAATAAGAAGAGTTCTTATGCCAGGGGGGATTTTTTATGTTACTGCTAATTCAAAAGATTATATGTTAGAGCTTAATAATATTGTTGAGCAGTTTGATTCTGAAAGTGGACTTAACAGTAATGGATATTCAACAAGATTTGAACTTGAAAATGGTAAAGAAATGTTGGAAAAATATTTTGATAATATAAAGGTGAAGATACTTGATGGAAAAATAGTAATAAATGACCCCCAACCGATTGTATCTTATAAAGCATCTACAATACAGGGAAGCAGAGTTCTTGTTGGACAAAAGAAATCAGACTTTAGAAATTATATAAAAAATTATATAAGCAGAAATGGAGATATTTTAATAAATGCAAAAACTTGCATGTTCATATGTGAAAAAAAATAATATCATAACTTTTACTGTTGTTAAGTAAGAAAATAAATAGATTTTATAGGTGCAAAATATGAATGCAGTTAAACTTAACATAAAGGCTGATAGAATGGCAGGTTTGGTTGGTGGAATTGCAAATGGGTTAAAGATATAATAATGTATATAGAAAAATATTTATTAAGAGGTGAAATAATATGTTTGCAGAAAATTTAGTACTATATAAGAAACATTCGGAAAATGACACAGGAGCAAGTTGCTGATGTCATTGGTATTTCTCGTCAATCTTATGCAAAATGGGAGCGGGGTGTTTGAGTTATAATAGTATAGATGATAAGATAAAAATGTAAATAAATGATCATTTAATAATGCATGAAATTGACTTAATAAGATATAATTACCTTAAA
>NZ_CAKVKB010000156.1 GCF_934754915.1 uncultured Clostridium sp. | reverse complement strand
GGAGTAGCTCCTCTTTTTCTTGTACCTGCAATTGGCTTTGTTGATGCTTTACCATTTTTTACACTTACAACACTTTCAGGTGAAGCTCCAATAACTTGATAATCATCATAATCAATAAGATACAT
The DNA here is from genome assembly GCF_934754915.1 of uncultured Clostridium sp. Classification (GTDB taxonomy): domain Bacteria; phylum Bacillota; class Clostridia; order Clostridiales; family Clostridiaceae; genus Clostridium. Next base: position 6,837 of record NZ_CAKVKB010000156.1, on the reverse strand, counting down.
ATAAGGTGAAGGATTTACTTCCCTAAGTCTTCTATATATTTCTACAAAAGATTTATCTGTTATACATTTCATTCTTAAAGATGGTACAAATTGAAATATATCACCTGCTAAAATATGTTCTTTTCCTATACGGACATTTTGCTCATATTTTTCTTTTGTTGTGCAGAATTCAAAATGTATATCTTTTTTTTCTTCAAAGTCTTCTATATTGGTTGGCTGATCCAAAAGAGATAGTATATATTCTTTTTGATTTTTTAATATTGATTCATATTCTCTGTTATCATTATTTAAGATATTATCAATTACAAAAACTTTATGAGTAAAGTGATCATAACATATGTATCTGCTATAAAGATTAAATCTTATTAAAGGCAAATCAAGATCATCAGGATTTTTAAATTTCAATTTATTTTCATATAGTGCAACTGTTTCATATCCCATATATCCAATTGCACCTCCTTTAAATGAAAAGTTATTTGTACTTTCATCAAAATCTACCCTTATATTTTTTTTCAATTCATCTATTTCTTTTATTGTTTCTCCTACAATTTCCTTATATGGATCTTCACCAAGGAAAGAATATCTTCCAAAGTAATTTTCTGTGCTTCCGCTTTCAAATATAAATCTTCTTCTTCCTTTAAATCCATTAAATATTCTTATTGGAGTTACTTCATCACCTCTATATTCAGTTATTAGCGAAAAAACTTTTCCGCTTTTTTTCTTCTCTATAAATTGATCTCTTGAAATATTAGTCATTAAATCCTCTCCTTTTTATTTTTTCTCATATTGAAAAATAGATGTTTTAAAATGAAAAAAGTCACTTCATCCCACACTATTGGGACGAAGTGACTCGTGGTGCCACCCAAATTCTATGTAAAAATGGCTTTGTGCTGAAAATTTTATTTTATGATTCTTCTGAAATATATAAAAATAATAATTTATATTCAAATAATAAAAAGCACCTCATCCTTATACAGGACGAAATACTATAATTTCGCTATGCCACCTATGTACATACTTTAAATCAGATACTAAAATTAACAATTAATTTTCTTATATCCTGTCAATATAACGGTAGACTTCCGTATATTCCTACTTTAAATAATTTCAGAATATCACCTCAAAGACCCATTCAGCAATATCTACAGTACCTGCATCTCACCACATTTTGCAGACTCTCTTTACACTAAGCTTTATTACCTACTTTTCTTATCAATGGCTTTAATATACTTGTACTATAGCATGATTTTTGAATTTTTTCAATACTTTTTCAAAAAATGAAAAAATATTTTACTAAAATTTAAATATAATCTGACACACAAGTTACTACATATCAAATATAAAAAAGCAATTATAACAGGTATAGATTAAAATCTAAGTATATTACTATATGTAATACATCTCATCTTTACCTTTATTAATATAACCATCTGCCAAATCTTCCAAAGTTATTGATTCAAAAAATTCTCTTATTTTATCATTGGAAGGATTCCATAATTTATCGATAAGGTAATTTTCTACATCGTTATCTTCTGCTTCTATATCAATTAGAAGCAAATCTCCTTCTAATATAGTAAGTATGTCTCCTATTGTAAATTCTTTTGGCTCTTTTGTTAAAAAATAACCTCCTTGAGCTCCTTTTTTTGCTTTTATTATTCCACCTTTTCTAAGTGAAGAAAAAATCTGCTCAAGATATCTTTCAGAAATGCTTTGTCTTTCAGAAATGCTTTTTACTGTAACGGTCTCATTCCCAGAATATAAACATATATCCATAAGTGCTCTTAAACCATATCTTCCCTTTGTTGAAATCTTCATTTTATCACCCTTATAATTTTTTCTATAATTTATTCTTATTTTAACTATATCTGTTCCAATAATAAAACTACATAATGGTTAAAGAAATCTTGCAGAGATTTCATCATTAATTGAATGTGTAGATTGTCAATTGGAACATATATATTATACTCTAAATAATATTTACTTAACAATAGAAAAAATAATTATATTTCAATTAATAATCAAAATCAATTAGCTAGAGCATAAAATTATAGATTTACGTTTCTTCTTGGTATTTTAAATCCTATCATTTTTTCAATTTCCTCTAAAGTCCTTTTATTTTTAGGATCTATAAACATACATGTAATTCCATGTTCTCCAGCCCTTCCAGTTCTTCCTATTCTGTGTACATAGCTTTCAGGTGTTTCAGGAATATCATAATTATAGATATGAGTTACACCAGCAATATCTAATCCCCTTGCTGCAACATCTGTAGCTATTAAATATTGAATTTTAGCTTCCCTAAATGATTTCATTATTCTTTCTCTTTTGTTTTGAGCTATATCACTGTGTATTTTTGCACAATTATATTTTCTAGATGCCATTACAGTTTCAAGATCATCTGCCCTTCTCTTTGTTCTGCAGAATATTATAGCCATAAATGGATTATCTTCATCAAGAACTTTACATAATGCATCCCTTTTTTGTCTGTCTGTAGTTTCAACTACAAATTGCTTTATTGAATTTATATCAACTTCTTCTTTTTTAACTGAAACTATTGCCGGGTCTTTCATATATCTATATGCAAGTTTCTTTACTGCAGAATCCATAGTTGCTGAAAAACAGAGCATCTGTTTCTTCTTTGACATTTCAGCCATTATCTTTTCAACTTCATTTTTAAATCCCATAAATAACATCTGATCAGCTTCATCTAAAACAAAAGTCTTTACTGTTTTTAAATTTATGGTTCCTCTTTCAATATGATCAAGAAGTCTTCCTGGTGTTGCAACTATCAATTGAACATTTTTATTAAGTTTTTTCAGCTGTGAGTTAATATCTTTGCCGCCATAACATGCAAGAATATTTATTTTTTTATCTTCATTTAATTTATCTGCTTCATTTGTTATCTGAAGAGCAAGTTCTCGTGTTGGTGTTAGAATAAGAGTCTGTACATCAGTGCATTTTTGATTTATCTTTTCAAATATAGGAAGAAGAAATGCAAGTGTTTTTCCTGTTCCTGTTCCTGCTTCTGCAATCAAATCCTGTCCTTGTTTTATTATTTCAATACTCTCCTCTTGAACTGGAGTTGGTGTATGTATTCCATTTTTCTTTAATATGTTAATCAAGTCACTATTTGTTCCAAGACTTTTAAAATCCATAATATCAAACCTTTCCTGCAATTTTAAATACATATTTTATACAATTTGAATTGTCAACTTTACTTTTTAAGTATATGTTAAAATATATAAATGTCAAATAAAAATCATAACAATAAAAAAATCTGCTTCGCAGACTGTGTGTTTCTGCCCCCTTCAAAAGTTATCCACAGATTGTTCGAAAATATAATTTCCTATAGAACAAAAAACTGCTTAAAAACTTTCTATATTATAGTATGTTAATTATTTTTTAATAATTATGCCTATATTAAAGATTTTCAATTATCAAAAGATGCTCCAATAGAAAATATTGAAGCATTTATTGCAAATATAATAATTTTTAAGAATATTTTATTATACTGTTGTTACTTGTCCAGGACATGGTCCAGCACATGATGTTGATTGTGGACATGCTGGTACTGCAGTATTATCACTACATACTACTTGAGCTCCTGAATTAGTTATAACTGCTATTTTTTCACTAGTTGTAGCATAAATATTTTTAGATATTACTAATGATAAATCAGCTGATGCTAAGAATGTTACATTAGTTCTTTCAGGTTCTAATTCAATTCCTGGATCAGTTGCAGCTGAATATGAAGATATTAATGGTCTTATGCAGTCTACTATAAGACAATTATCAAAGCTTTCACTTATAGTCATTCTTGTACTTGTAGGAAGACACATTATTCCTGCAAAATTAAATGTTGATGGAAAACCTAATGTTCCTAATGGTGTTGGATTTGGGAATGCTGTCAACATTCCATTTGCATAAACCCCTGATACTGTTCCTGTAAATGACTGACCTCCGATTGTTCCTTTTACTGTTATATTTAAATTACAAACTGATAATGGAACTTCTCTTTCAACAATTTTATTCTGAGCATATGGCTGTGCTGTATTATTGCAGCAACATGCAGCTGTTCTTGCTGTACCTGAAAAATCATTGTATAAAGCTGTCAATGAATTTCCAGTGTTTGATAAGCAGCTGCAGGAAGGTGATGTTGCTGCTAAAGCAGCTCTATTACATCCTACATTAGCATTTATTGTTGGAGGAGTCCCAACAGTTGTTGCGTTCTCTCCTGCCCCACCTGGAACACCTACACATGAATAACTGTAACTTATATCTGTAATGCAGATAGGTCCTGATGGAGGTATTATAGTACCAGCTTCAGATGTTCTTAACAGATTAGTTGTAATTAATAAATTAGTAGGATATGCAGTTTCATATTTGCTTATACAGATACAATTTTGAATTACATCTGCTAATACAGGTATTAACACCTGATTGTTTACATCTCCCTCAGTTACTATAGTTGGTGCAGTGCATCCTGTACATCCACAATTGGTTTGATTTATTGTCTGTGTACAGCTTGAGAAACACCCTGATGTTGGTGATATAGGTGTTGTTCCGCTACAATTTGCCATTATAAAATAACCTCCTTTTAATTATGGTATTTTTCTTTCGATTTATTTTTTGCTTATATTGTATATTATGATAAATTTATTACTTTGTTCATTAATTTTAAAATCATATCTTTAATATGCTATTTTAATTATGCATATTTAGTAATTATGATCTTTAATTAATCTAGCAAATATATAACAGATATATTGTATTAACTGCATAACATATTGGTTAATTTTTAACAATTATGATAGATTAAAAATTCTTAAATATGTATAAATAAGTAAAAAAATAATAAATATATTTTAGAAGGATTATTTTAGGAGGAACTTTATGACTTTTATGAGAAAATTTGAGACCATATTGATAAAAAGCAGTAACAATATCTGCAAAATAAGTTCTGAGAATGGTATAGCCTTGGATATTTATGATAAAAACTTTAATTTATTATCACATAAAAAACTAATTAAAGGATTTTTCTCATTTTTAGATTATTGGTTTAATATAGATAAAAAAGATGGTTTATATGGATTGATAAATGATAAAGGTGGATCACTCCTTTATTTTTATATAACAGACAGATATATAGTAAAAAAGAAAATTTATTCATATAACCCTGATAGCACATTTATAAAGTTTGTATATATAAATTCCAGATCAGAGTATACAAATATTTTCTACTATATTTTAAATACAAATGATCCATATAATACACAATTAATACATCATTTTAAAAAGAATAACAAATGGTATACTGCTACTGTAGATTATCTTTCATATAATGTGCTGACAAATTTTGTCGTCACTTATGCATCTGATAATACTCCTGAAATATTCTATTATAAAATCATTGACGGTATAGAAGAATTATTTGTCTCATTTTTTGATATAGATTCACTTACATGGAAAACTCCTGTTCAAGTAACTCATTCAAAGAAATCGAAAATATATTTATCTGTCATAAAAGACAGCAGTAATTGCTACCATATACTGTTTTCGGAAAATAATCTCAGCAGATACCACTGTACTTACATAAAAGGCTGCGTAGATAACAATAATTTTAATATTAAAAATTCAACCATAATAAGTAATACAGTAGCATGTACTTTCCCCAATATTGTAAAATATGACAGTAAATTATATGCTCATTGGATTGAATATCATAATTTATATGTATGCAGATCAGATAATTATGGCTTTTCATGGAATGAAGTTTTTATACATGAACCTTCTTCAAACTGTCCTTTCAATTGCTGTAATTATCATGATAATATGATTCAAAATCAAGTATTCAATTATTTCACATTGTTTATGAAAGAAAATTCCTATGAAATTTTAGGAATCAACTAACCTTTTTTATATAATACACACTTTTCTAGAAATAATTAATAAGGAGAGAATTAATTTGAAATATATGAAAGAATTCAATTGTGCTGAAACTGCTTATGTAGATAAAAGTCAACCATATACAGTATTTTCAAAAAACAGTACCCTTACATCAGGATTAACAAACAGCAATGCATTGGGATTAAACATATATAAAATTATATTAAAATTCAACCTCTGTGATTTAAATCCTGATATGATAAAAAATGCATACTTATATCTTTTTGTAGAAGATATAAAAGCAACAGATTCATCATTAAAAAAAATAGGAATATGTGGAAACTATAACTATATTAAAACCGATTCTTTAACTTGGGATTCATTTCCTAAAGAATGCTTTACTGAAATCCTCCATCTTACTATTCCTAAAAATTCAAATAATTCTTATATCAAAATAAACATAACAAAGATAATAAAGGATTTATCTCAGTTTGATGTAAACTATAATATAGTTTTAGGACCCATATTAAGTAATTCCAATATTGTAATCAAATTCGCATCAAAATTTTCAAAAAATCCACCTTACCTAAAACTTGAATTTAATAGTATGGATAATAATTCTGACTATGAAAAAAACAATAATACAGAGACAGATACATTTGAAAAAGCAAGAAATACTAATAATCCAATATATCCAGATTCAGATAATATTATTAATGTCCCTACATTGCTTGCTGAAATATTAACACTACTTCAATCTCAGTCTCAGACAATAAATAATCTTCAAGAATATAAAGATCATTATAGATCTGATTTTTCCAATATTTCAGACAGGCTTGATAATTTCTCTCTTGATATAAATACACTTCATAATGAGATTTCTTCAAAATCATATGAAGAAAATATGAAATTTATAAATAATTCCATTGTGCAGCTTTCTCAAAAACTAGA
>NZ_CAKVKB010000155.1 GCF_934754915.1 uncultured Clostridium sp. | reverse complement strand
TAATTAATTTAATAAAATTAATATATTGGTCATTTCTTAATTTTACAACAAAACAATCTACTTCTATATTCTTTAATCCAGTTCTAACAGATACTATCTGTCTATTTATATTAAAAAATCCTGGATTAACAACATCTTTAACTTTTACTATTTTTATATTTATATCATTAATATTTTTCATAATATTAACTGTTCTTTCATAATCAGAAACATAGCAAACTACAATTATTGATATTGATTTTAATAATTCTTTTTTTATCTTTGAAATTCTATTAAATATTTCTACATATGCATTTTCATGAAATGGTCCATGCAATAAAATACATATTTTTTTTATCATATATATTCCTCCAAATTTATAGCATTCTTTTTATAAAAAATCTCATTCAATAAAACCTTACATATATCTACATAAGTTGAATTCTTTTCTTTACTCTGCTTTTTCTTTGAATTATTTTCTCCATATATATTGTATATAGGAATATAGTAAAAATTAAGTTTTATTAATTCATCAGCTATAAATTGAAACATCATTCTATTCACATCTTTTTCCTCTATAATAATATCTTTTAAAACTAAAACTTTATTATTAATTAATGCGCCTTGAATATCATAGTCAATATCCATATTTCCAACTGCTATAGCTGCTTTTCCATTAATATTGCTAATTAATTTTTCAAAACAATTCTCTAATTCATCACTGTGTTTCTCATCAATTCCTAATACAATGTTAACTTTTGTTTTTATCAGCTCATTAGAAATACTATTAAAAATATTCTTTTCATTAATGTATAGTATATCATTGACCTCATTCACTATTTCTTTAGATTTATTCTTTACTTTTGAATATGTATCCAATTTAAATTTAACTGAATTTTCAGGATCCACTAATTTTTTTAAATTTTCTAATTGTATATTAGCTATTTTTTTTCGTTCACTTTTTCCTAATTTATAAAACTTTTCTATAGACTCCTCTAATTGATTCTCTCTAAAAGGATTAAATGCTGTTATTAATTCACAACCTGACATAAAATCATAACAACCACTATATATAGAAGCAATAACTGGAATACCCTGATAAACATATTCAGTCATAGCTACTGGAAAATTTTCAAATGGAGATGCAAGTACTGCAACATCAGATATAGAAGAAATCATTTTTTTTCCTTTTTTTCCCATAAAATCATAAATTTCTATATTACTCCTGTATTCTGGAGGAATATTTTTATACAACTCTAACTTTTCATCTTGACCAGTAATTGCATTTATAGATGAATTTCCTGCTAATATAAGAATTGAATTTGATTTTGTTTTTTTACAAAATTCAATAAAAGCATTAACTAAACCATTTTGATTTTTTCGTCCTTCTACTCTACTAATACAACTTATAACAAATTTGTCTTTATATCTGCTTGTGTCAATTGTTGCATCTACATCATGCACTAATGCATCTTTTGATTCTATTTTAATATCTACTGGATGTCTCATAGTTTCAACCGATGATAAACAATAATTTTTAGCTACATATTTTGAAAGAAAATTTGATGGTGATTCATTCATATCAGACAAAACCATTTGAAGTTTTTCTCTTTGATGCGCTTCTTGAATATGATAAGGTGCTAAACTTATCGGTAATTTCGAGCTCCATTCAAAACATTCTCTAGATGCTGTATGGTTATTAGTTATAAAAATAGTATTTTCAAGTTCATTACCATATTCACTCCTATATAATAATGATTCTAATCCTAATCCTAAAAATTCAGCTACTTCTACATAATTAGGCTTTATACTTTTTAAAATTTTCAATACAGATAATCCTTGTTGATTATAATTTCCTTCTATAATTTTATATATATGAAAATTACTTTCTTTCAATAATTCACAATCTTTATCAAATACAGATGCCAATATATACACTTCATATTCATTGCTATACATTTTTAATATTAACGATACTAGTTGATATAAATAACTTGCTATACCACCGTGTCCTGGATATAATCCAAATTCATGTGCTACAAATACAATTTTTTTCATTATCTAATCCTCTCCATATACAATATTATATTATTATACGTATCATAGGGAGATAAAAACTTGTATAATATCTCCCCCTACATAAAAATATAATTTGCAATTATAATATCTTTAATGATAATGGATTTTTTAAAAATTTATTTAAATCTTCTGGTATACCGAGTCCATACATTCCATTATCCTCACTACCTATATTGTAATATACAATTTTCTTCTTATCTTCTATCATCTCATTATATACAGGTGCAACATAATATTCATTATTTACACGTATATCCTTACTAATCATTTGTTTAGCATATTTAACAAAATCTGATCCATGCTTATAATTATATATTCCAACTGTAGCTTCATTTGAAATAACTTCTTTTTCTCTCAATAATGTAACAAAATCATTTTCATCATATTTTATAAATGACCACTTTGGATCATCAGCAGTCATTGTCATAATTAATCCATCATATTCCTTCATTGACTGAAGATAATCATTGATATTAATATCCACATATTGGTCAGAATTAGCTATCATCATAAAATCGTCATTGTCAATATATTTTTCTGCTAAAAGCACAGTACAAGCCGCTCCTTCTGTAACTTGATCAACAGGAACTATTACACAATTTGGTGCTATTTTATTTAATTTGTTCTCTAAATCATATTTATCCAAATGTTCTTGAAGACAAATAAATATAAATCTATGTTCTTGCTTAGGTGTTATATTTTTTACAACATATTCAATCATGTGTCTTCCATGTACATAAATCAATGGTTTAGGTAATTCATACCCTGCATTAGCAAATCTGCTACCACGTCCTGCCATAGGTACTACAATATTAATCATCTTTTCTTCACTCCTCTAAACATTACTCTTCTGCAACATATTTATCATTATTTGCACCAGGAATTTTAACTACTGTATTTACTGAATCTGTTATAGCATAAAAATCAGTTACATCATTTGGCTCCATAATAATTATATCTCCTTCTTTATATTCTATCCCATTCATTCTAACTCTACCAGAAACAATAACAGTTATTTCAGTTGCTACTTTATGATAATGTGCTTGTTCACATTCACCAGCCTTATATGATTTAACAGCAACTTCTACATCATTTGTTGAATATATAGTTGGAGAAAAATTTCCAACAAACCATCCTTTTGTCATATCACTTAATTTTGAAGTGTACACTTTATCTATTCACTCCTTTTAAATAAGCTTCATAATCATCCATTCCTCTTTGATCCTTCAAATAAAAATATTCTGAAGTATCAATCTTAATACATCCTATTTTCTTTTGCTTTAATACCATTTCATTAAAGCTCGGACATACATAATATTGCCCCTCAACACTTGCGCCTTTTAATATCATATTCTCAGCTGCCTCAACAAAATCTGAACCTTTCTTAAAATAATATTGTCCTGTTGTTGCATTTCTACTAATTGGTCTTTTTTCAGCAGCTTCAACTACATATCCATTATTATCTAATTTTATATATGACCACTTAGGATGAATTGAATCAAAGCTTATTACTCCACCATCTAAATCTCTTCTTTTAAATTCTTCTATAATTTCCTTCCAGTCTCTAGTTATTAATTGCTCTACTCCAGATATCAGCAACGGTTCTTCTGAATCAATATGCTCTATTGCTAATAAACATGAACAGGCAGACCCTTGAGTATTTCCCTCTGATATAATAATTTTAATATCAGAATTCAGTAATCTTAACGTATCATCAAGATGGTAATTTTTTATATCTTCTTTTCTCAAAACAAAAATAAAATTACTATTTTGAATTTTAGAAAGAGATTCGTATATGTGTTGAATTACTATTTTCTTTTCTATTTCATATAATCCTTTAATATATTGATTTCCATTAATCACAGCATTATTTCCAGCTATAGGTATTAATATATTCATAAATTACCTCCTAAATTCTTCCTTGCTCTGCTAATTTAATATGATGTTTTATATTCTCTAAATTTACATCATAAACAGTTGATACTTCCATCACATGTGCATTGGCTGCTTTGGCTGCTTGAATTCCATTTTTATTATCCTCTACAACTAAGCATTCTTCTGGCTTTAAACCCAATTTGGATATAGCAACTTGATATATCTCCGGATCTGGTTTTCCTTTTTTAACATCTTGATTACTCAAGAAGAAATCTAGATATTGAATCAAACTACTTTTTTGCATCATCAAATCAACAGTATTTCTTATTGAATTGGATGCTACTGCAAGATGATAACCCTCAGATTTTAAATTAGAAAGGGCATACTCATGCACAAAAAGCGGATGACAATCTGTAAAAATTTTATCAACAGTATATTGTTGTTTTAAATCATTAATAAACTTATGTAATTTTCTTGGCATACCTCTTTCCATACTAAGCATCTCTAATTTTTTAGATGTTGGAAGTCCATCATATGTAACTAAATGATCATATCTACTAATTTCATATCCAAATAATCTCAAAGCCTTATTTAACGCTTCATAATGCCATTCTTTAGCATCAATTAAAACCCCATCCATATCAAAAATAATAGCTTTTATCATTAATTATCTTCCTTTCTAAATCTATACTTGTCCAAAATATTTCCTTGCTTCTAAAGGAAAATCTGTACACAAAATTATATTATCAAAATTTATATTGAATTTTTTTAATTTTTCCCAAAAAGCAATATGATCTTTCTTATGTAAATCAGGTGATACCAAACATACCTTTTTTCCGTTTTTTATATGCCTATTTAATAATTCCTCTGTAATCCATGAAGCATCTTCAAATGCATCAATCCATACACCTTTTGCATCATTATATAAGACCAACTCTTTTTCATATTCACTCTGTCTTGTAAAAAAATCTATACCATATTCCTTATATTCAATCATTTGTGGTACAGACATATCAAATGTAAAATAATTTTTTATATTATATTTATCCAATAATTTAACTAATAAATCTTTTAATCCATCTGATTTTATATTTATAGCAAAACAATATTTATCATTATATTCTGATAATTTTTTAAAAATATCTTCTGCTAAATAACTTTCTTCATTTGCTATATTGTGAGATATTACAAGTTTACCACAATAATCTCTTATATCTGATTCAAATCCGAATTCATTATCTAACGCTTTCACTAATGCTTCATATGAATTATTTTCAATAATATTGTTCCAATACCCTCTATGTGCTAAGATTTTCATTAAGTAACCTTCTTTCTTAAATTTATTATTTTTACAATATATACTTATCACACACAACATCACATTTATCTAACATGCGAATATTGCCGTGATCAAGCCATAATACTCTATCACACATTTCTTTTATCTGTTCTTTAGAGTGTGAAACAAAAAGTACTGTTGTTCCACCTGACATAAGCTGCTTCATTCTTTGTTTACTCTTTTGTTGAAATGCTTCATCTCCAACAGATAAAATTTCATCAACTATCAAAATATCGGGATTTACAACTGTAGCTATTGAAAATGCTAATCTCATCATCATACCTGAGGAATAATTTCTTATTGGAACTTCAATAAACTCTCCAAGCTCTGAAAATTCTACTATATCATTATATTTATCTTGTAAAAAGGATTTAGAATACCCTAATATAGCTCCATTAAGAAAAATATTTTCCCTTCCATTTAAATCCATATCAAATCCCGAACCTAATTCTAACATTGGTACAATATTTCCCTTCACAGTAACTTTTCCAGTTGTAGGTTTCATAATTCCAGATATTATTTTCAATAATGTACTTTTTCCAGAACCATTATGTCCAATAATACCTAAAACTTCTCCTTTTTTTACATTAAAATCAATATTTTTTAATGCCCAAAATTCACTATATGATAACTTTTTACTTAATGATTTTGTTATAAACTCTTTTAATGAAAGAATTTTATCATCACAAAGCCTAAAATTAATTGATACATCTTTAAGTTCTATAATTGTCTCTGACATGATTCCACTCCTAAATCATAAATAAAATATAAACTTATCTTGGTTCTTTTTAAAAGCAAATGCACCTATAGCCAACATAATTATTGCATTAATTGCGCAAATGAAATATATTCTAGGTTCTGGTGAAATTTCATCAATTATACATGAACGAACAAAGTTCACATAATAATACAAAGGATTAATTTTTAATATTCCAACAAAATTTTTAGGCAGTATATTTTCTGGATAAAAAATAGGTGTTAAATACATCCAAATCATACTAAATACTCCCCATAAAAACTGAGTATCTCTAAAAAATACCATTGATGTAGACAATATAAGTCCTAATCCTAGAGAGAAAATCATTAAACATAATATTGCGAAAATACTAAGAAAGATTGCTTTAGTCAATACAATTCCTGAAAATAAAGTTATTAATAAAAGCGGTATAAGAGAGATTAATAAATTAACAGCAGATGATAATACTCTAACCAAAGGATATATATATTTAGGCACATAAACTTTAGTCATCAAATTAGCATTTCCTAATATTGATGTCAGAGTCATGCCACAAGCTTCTGAAAAGAAATTAAACATTACTACTCCAATAAGTAAATACACATGATAGTATGGAATATCATTTTTAAAAATGTTCGAAAATACAAAATATTGAACCAACATTGTTAAAAGAGGATTCAAGAAACTCCAAAAAATTCCGAGAACTGATCTCTTATATTTTGTTTTAAAATCCCTTGCTACCATCTGTTCAATTAAAAATTTATACTTTTTTATAGCAATAAAAGCATTAAAAATTAAAATTTTTTTACCATTCTTTACTTTATAGTTCATTATAATACACCAAATTAAAACTAATATTGCACCTAAACAAACAAACTTCCAATAGTGTATTCCAAACCATATATAACCCACACGGCAAAGTCGTCCTTGCGCGACTTGGCAGGTGCCGGGTGTGCGGCGGCATATCCGAGCGC
>NZ_CAKVKB010000154.1 GCF_934754915.1 uncultured Clostridium sp. | reverse complement strand
AGTTAAGTCGGAATGTGAAAATAATTGTGAAAACCCTTATAAACGCTATTATAATAGTTGACCACTTTAGTCCATCTCGCTACTGAATAAGTTTACCACCTTGAATATTCCGTATAAGGTGCCAGGCACCAGAAGGCATAGGAGAAGAAAAAATGAATTTTAAGGTAATTGAACACATTGCTACAATTAAGGAATGGAAAACCGTTTCAATAGAACTTAACATTGTGGATTGGGGAGATGGTAATAAAAAATATGATATCAGAAAGTGGAGCGGCAAGGAACCACTAAAAGGAATATCTATGGACAAGGAAGACTTACATGCATTATATAATATTCTAGGAAAAGATTTAGGCTTTTCAGAAGAAGAGACAGATGTACCTTTTGGGGTGGATGGAGTAGTGGCATTTAACGGTGAGAATGAGATTCCATTTAAAGATTTGAATGAGAATAATAAACAGGAAGATAAAATAAGTAAGGTATTGGATTATAGGAATGTTATTGTCTATGATAATTTTTTTGAATGTGAAATGGCAAAACATTATTTTGAAGAATTGAATGCTTATGTTGATGTATATAAATCTGATGGAGTGAAACGTATTTCAGTTCCAGTAAAGTATTGCAGGAATTGTAATGCGTATTATATATCATTTGCAGAATACCAAAAAGTTACTCAAAACGGTAGAATACTGTGCAGGGTGGTTTCAAAGAAGGAATATAATCAGTTTATTAAAAACAGACTATTTGTGGATTTAGATTTTCAATCTATTTTATCAATAGTAGGATATACTGTAAGTGCAGGGGCAGGATTGACAGATAAATGTCGCCAGGAAATCTTAAAGAGAGCTATAGAATCAGGTGTTTTCTCGAAAAATAAAGCAATAAATCACATAAGTTTTCTTATCAAATTAAATGAAGGAAAAGTTACTATGCAGCAGGCGGTAGAAAAATGGAAAAAGGATAGGGAGTATCTGTGCGGTGATAAGGTTAATATTAAAATTAAAGAATTTATTATATAATGGGTGTTATATAAGGTGCCAGGCACCATTAAATTTGTATAAACAAGATACATAAAGCTTTATATACATTTTAACCCATCTAAAGTTTACAAATCATCAACAACAATTAAATATATTGAATAATGTTTAATAACATAGTAACATGCAAACAAGAGGGGAAATGATTATGAAGAGGAATTGGTTGTTTAAACTTTTGCGTAACAAAGATGTTATTCAGTTTATTGCAGCATTGATAATGCTGGTGATTGCATTTGTGATACATAGATGGTTGACATTTGATATATCTCTAGTGGTTTCGATTATTGTTTTGTATATATGTACAGCGGTTTCTCGGCTTATTTACAATAAAGCGTCAAGCTATTATGAATCATTTTAATGCGACGAAGGTGTATGAATTGTTAGATGAGATTGCCAAAAGATCTGACTGGCTGCTTAAGGCTCATGTTGATGCATTAAAATATAATAGCAGAACTGTACGTCTTGATGATTTGGTAAACATATAAGGTGCCAGGCACTATTAAAAACTTATAAACTAAATAATAAAGTTGAAAACCACTGGTGATTGAATTAAATAATCACCAGTGGTTTATTAGATTAATAATGAGATAATATGAATCCATTAAGTTGATAAATGGTTTGTTATTTGTTACAATTTAGTTAGTCGGATTGTGAAAATAATTGTTTGGATTAATTCAAGAATACATAGAGTAAGGAGCAATATGCTATGGATAAAGTTGGATTAATTCAGATTTTAAAAAGATGCTCAATGTGGGCTGAAATATTTGGTTAGTAGATAGGTTGATGAGGCCTCTCTTAAAGTGTTGTTAAGTTTTATATTGATATTGGATAGATTACAAAATAATTCTAAAGAAGAGGGGAGAGTACAAGACATGGAATTAGATGTAAAGAAGAATCCTTTTTTATATTCAGCTGGGACGCAATTAGCGTACAAAATAGCAAAAAGATATTATAATAATACACATTTTGTATGGTGTTCAACGAAATTTAATATGTAGCAGCAGCGGATTATGAAGCATTTTTTCCAGTATTATATATTATAGACAGTGAAAAATACAACACAAATGCAGTAAAGTTGAATTTAAGGATTGTGCAAGCGATAATTCAATTGAATATTTGATTAAAGACTTGAAAGATAATGAATTTGAGATAATTTTGTTCAAAGATGTTTTAAAGAGCGTTGTAAATATCGTTGATAAGAAAGCTGGTGAGTAAATATGGTAGGGTCAAATTTAAATGTAGCTACAGATAAACAAGAAGAGAGTCAAATGGATGAAAAAAATCTGCAGTCAGAATACTTGCAAATTGTATGAGAATAGTTGCAACAATGAGATTGGAAGAATTGTTAGATGCATTAGAATTTACAGAGGCGGTATTAAGTGGAAAAACTGGTGATACAGATAAAAAGTATCTACAAAGATGCGAAAGTATGAGACAGAGTTATGTAAATTAAGTAATTGTTCATCTGATAAACATTTTGTCTCCATAGCACAGCAATATCTTACAACTATTATTGTAGAGAAAAATAAGAAAACGGCTGATATAGAAGAAGGAAAAAGACTGTATCGTGAGTTGATGGATGAGGAATAAGATAATATGTAGATGTTTTATGGAGGTTTGATTATGCAGGAAAATTACAGTTGTGGTGTTGAAGACTGGGATAAGATAAGAAAGAACATATCAACAGATATAAAAAATTATACAGGAGATTTATTATATAAATATAGATCTTTAGATTTAAATAGGAATTGGATTAATTCAACAGAATATAAGACAACTGATAATTTGGAACGTGTTATAGAGATACTTAAGTCAAACAAAATATACGTTCCTAAATTGAAGAGTGTTAATGACCCATTTGAAGGAAGATACATAGAATATGATGTACCTGGCTAGGCGGGAAAAACAATGCATAAAGCAGCTAAAAAGGAAGTACTTGTTAACCCTGTACCTATTAAGGAGAGACATGTTTTGAGTTTGAGTTCAAGCCCATTAGTAGAACAGCTATGGGCGTATTATTGTAATAATTATGAAGGAGTTTGTATTGTAATAAAAAATGCAGATATATTTAGAAATGCTAGGTGTGTTAATTATTACAAAAAACGTAGAAACGTAGGTATAATTTCTGATAGAAAATTTGATGAGTTTATAAATGAATTAAATAATATAAATATTTATTATAAGAAACATGAATGGAATCATGAAAAAGAAATTCGAATAGAATATGAAATTGATGATTTGAATGATAATTTCATTAATTGCAATATATTAGCATTAATAATAGGTCATAATACACAGCAGATAGTTAAAGACAGATTGATGGAAGTGTGTCATGATAATAATATAGAGACTTATTATACTTATTTGGATGAAAATGATTTGAATATAATGATTGTTCCATCAGACTTTAAATACGTATGTGATGGTAGTTCTATAGAAAGTCAGTTGGAAAATTATTATCAGAAAAATAATAGTAAGTTGAATTATAAAGGGGAACTTATAAAATAGGGTAAGTTTTTTATTAAGAAAAAAATGATGTATAGTAGTTGTAAAATTGGTATAATAAAAATTAAGAAAATATTGAGAGAAAATGTTACAGAATAAATATTTGTAAAAGATGAAAAGGAGTATTTTATGGAATATGTAAGGGTGTATGAATTAGCTAAACAATATGGTTTAACTAATGAGCAGATGATTAATTTTTTAATAAACAATGGTATTGATGTTGCAACTCATATGTCGGCAGTTAGAATGTCATCGGTAAGTCAATTAATGAAGTTGTTGGAAGGGAAAACGAATTTTCGTGAGCATACTAATAAAACATCACTAAAACGTATAAAAATAGAAGGGCTTTTTGGAAAATATGATTATGATATTGAATTTAAAAAAGATATTAGTATATGGGTTGCCGAAAACGGTCAAGGAAAAACAACAATTTTAAATATTTTAGTTGCACTTTTGAATGGTGACGTTAAAATGCTTGCAAATATTAATTTTCAAAAAATAGTAGTTTATATAGGGCAAAAATCATTTGTATTAGATAAAGGAATCAAGAAAAATAAAAGCTTAGATAAAAGAAAATATGAACAATTATTATTTGAAATACAAGATGTAATGCCATATATGAGTTTTAGACACATGTTAAATAAATACAGACATGATGAGCAGATTGATTATAATGAGTTAACAGGGTATATAAAAAAATATATAGTTGAAATGGATGGAACTTATAGAAATGAAAAATTGTTTTATTTGTTGAATGAAATCCAAGAATTAGAATTGGAAAATTTTGCAGAAAAAGTTTATGAGATAAAAAATGAAGTGATAGAAGAACCGTTATTTTATCCCACTTATAGGCGAATAGAAGTTTCAATTGATAAAGTTTTTTTGAATAACAAAATACCAAATGATATGACAAAATATATTAAGTTTGGAATGAGGGATGTAAAAAAACGAGTAAATGCATTACTAAAAAAGATGTCATCAGATGCTAATACATCATATATTCAAATGAATGGAGAGGTTATTAGTGACTTGTTAAAGGGAGCAAGTATGGAAGAATTGACCAGGAATATTGCACCGATAGATAAGCATAAAGTAGAAGTTATTATTAAACGAATAGGGGAAGAGCGTATTGAAAATATAGATAAATTAAAAAGTTTTGTAGCCAATAAAGAAGATCATCCAAACGAAGAATTTTTGAAATTTTATTTGAATAAGTTAGTCAAAATATATGATAGCCAAAGAGCAATAGATGAAAAACTAAGCAAATTTGCAAAGGTATGTACCAAATATTTAGCCGGTAAAAAAGTGGTATATGATGAAGTGAATTTATCAGTATGTGTTTTTGATGCAAATGATGATGAAATTGATTTTGATGACTTGTCTTCAGGGGAAAAGCAAATAGTATCAATATTTTCAAAGGTATATTTGGATGTAATGACGTCTTGCATTTTTATAATAGATGAACCGGAATTATCATTATCAATTGAATGGCAAAAAGAGTTTTTAATTGATATATATAATTCTGGGAAAGTGGGATTACTTATTGGAACAACTCATTCTCCGTTTATATTTAAAAATGAATTTAGAAATTATACGGTTGAAATGGATTTATATAAGAGGGAGAAGTAAATGAATCTTAAACAAATGGAAGAAGAAAGTGAGTGTATCGAAACAATTTTTCAATCATATGTCACTTTAAAAAGTGCATGTACAGTTTTTCTTTTTTTTGAAGGAAAAGATGATTTTAAGTATTACTGGGTGAGGTTAGCTCCTTTTATAGAAGACCAAAGTTATGAGACATATATATGTAGAAGTAAAGCAAATGTTTTGGAATTATATAATATGATTCATTGTCAAACTAAAGCAAGAAATAATGAAAAAATATGTTATTTTGTTGATAATGATTATGATAAAAGTAAGTTGAAAAATCCAGATATTTATGTTACACCCACATATTCGATTGAGAATTTCTATATTTCTGATAGTGCTATAAAAAATATGTTGAAAGGTGAATGGGGCTTATCAGGAGAAATGTTAAAAGATGATAAAGATGATTTTGAGTGTGCATTTAATTATTTAAGGCAAAAAAGAGATGAGGTTATTAATTCGATTATATATGCAAATGCGTGGTATTCATTGCAGTGCAATAAATCAAAAGGAAATTTAAGACAGCCTAAATTATCTGCTATAAAAGAATATAAGGTAATAAAAAATGTGAAAGATAAAACTGTATTAGAAGGTATGGTGCCAAATTCAATAGAAGTATCAGATGAAGAAATTGAAGAAGAGGTTGGCTATTTAAAACAAAATCCAGAAATGAAAATACGTGGTAAATATTTTGAACAAACTATGCCTAGTTATTTTATGAAAGTTTTTCAAGATTCCAATAAAAAGAATAATAGAGAAATGTTTATAAAAAGAAGACGTGTTAATATAAATGTAGGAGAAGATAATATGATTTCTATTTTATCACAATATGCGGATAGCCCTATGGATTTGAGAGCATATATTACAAGAAAATTTAATGTTGTAGGTGAGAGTAATACATAGCAGATTTAATTATCAAAGATTAGTTACTCTATGATAAGAACAACTTTAATAATATAATGTATTATACTGAGGGATATAAAGTATATAAGGTGTCAGGAACTATTAAAATTTTATAAATAAGATAATAAAGTTGAAAACCACTAGTGATTAGAATTAAATAATCACTGGTGGTATTTTTTGCATTGTGCGCCAGGCGGCGCACGTTTCTAACCGGTGCAAGTCCGGAATCCGCCTGGTAGTAGGAAGGATATAGCGTAAACGCTCCAACCCATGTACCTACAAATACCCTGAAAAATTTGATATAACCATAATAATCCAGTTGCACAAGTTGTACGATTTTAACGAATTGTACAATTCGTACAATTATCACAAATTTTTCAGGAGGTTATAATTATTGAATGCTAAGGAGTTGGAAACACGATATAAGGTGCCAGGCACCATTAAATTTTTATAAATGAATAATCCAGTTTCCGTGTCCCTACTGTCCGGAAATAGGGTAAACGCTCCAACCCAAGTACCTTGACTTTTTATCACACCTTTTTTGCAGACTGCTATTGAGAATATCATAATTCTATGTCATACTATAATTAACTGATTAGTTAGTTATCAAGAAGTGAGTGGTGTATATGCGGGCGACAGAGGAACAGCACAATGCACGCAAAGCTGCTTGAACCTAAAAACGGCATACCATATACGACTATCACGCCGCTGATCTTTATATTCGTCCGGGCGTGTGTCCACTACGCAATGTTTGAGAACGAATATTATCTGAAAGCCCAGATGGAGGTCTTAAAGCAGGGCGTCGCCCTGTTTGCAGATAAATACAGTTCGCAATACTTGAAAGGAGGTAACGAGAAATGAAGAAACGAATACTCAGTATCCTACTTATCCTATGTATGGTGCTAT
>NZ_CAKVKB010000153.1 GCF_934754915.1 uncultured Clostridium sp. | reverse complement strand
CATTGGAAACTAATTTTTATATAGTTAATGTCTATTAATTTGAAGTTCAGATATTTTATATTTGGCTGAAATTTAATTAGAAAAAAGTTATTTACAATTTTAATAAACATATAAAATTTCTTTTGCTTTGTTTTTGGAAAATAATAATATTAAATAATAATACAAGATTTTATGTTATTATTTTAGTTTAATTGTATAAATACCCAAAGCATGATAAAATCAATGGTATGAGATGTATTTTTATTATAGTAATGTATATTATGTATAATTGTAATTATTAAATATTCATAAAGTGTGAATTATTAATCATATATAATACATCAAATTTTAAATAATTATTAATTGTATATCACTATCATACATTGAATACAAGGAGAGGGAGAGATATGAATAAAAGATTAAAGAGGGTTATAGCACTTGCATTGACTATAAGTGCATTTTCAACATTTTCATCAATTTTAAACATAACAGATACAAATTTTAAAATAAAGCCAGTATATGCAGCTTCATATAAACCAAGCAATGGAGAATTATCTTCATTAAAAATCAAATCTACAAATGGAGACGAACTTGATTTAAAAGATGCGTACAATGGAGATACAGTAAAGCTTAGTGATGACAAAGAATATTATACAAAGCTTACAGATGACAGTGAGGGAATAAAGATAGATGCTGATGTAAAAGGCAGTGACAGAGTTATAAGGATATTTTTATCAGGTGATAAGGATGCAAAAGCTTATAAGACAGGAGAAAAACTTCCATTAGGAAAAGGAAACACTGCTATATACATAAGAACTTATGAATCTTCATCTGCTTTTAGAAAAGCAAAGGATGATAAAAAGGATGTTACAAGCTGTGAAGAAGAATATGTATTAAATGTAAAGAAAACAACAGGAAGCAAGTATGAGGATGATTCACAGGATTCAATTTATTTATCAAATCTTGAATTAAATAAGAGCAACATAACTTTTGTAAAGCAGAGGACAAGCTATGATGTAAAAGTATCTTCTTCAGTAGATGAAATAAAGATAACAGCAAAGCCAGAAGAAGATAATTACAGAGTAAGAATTGATGGGGATTTAGTAGATTCAAGTGATAATTACAGAAAGACAGTTTCATTGGATAAGGGAAAAAATGAAATAAAAGTAAAGGTTACTGACAGCAGTGATAATCAGAGAACATATACTCTTAACATAACAAGAGGAAGTTCAAAAGATGCAGATCAGGATGCAGTTTTCTTGAGAAATCTTGAAACTGATGAGGGAGATATTGATCTTTCAGAAGATGAAACAGAATACAAGATTACTGTAGATAATGATGTGGATAATATAAAGGTAACAGCAGAACCAGATGATGATGAATATCTTGTAAAGATAAATGATGATCAGGTTATTGCAAGTGATGATTATGAAAAGAAAATAAGCCTTAACGAAGGAAAGAACACTATTAAAATAACAGTTGAAGATGAAGTGAATGATAAAAAAAGAACTTATACTTTAACTGTAAATAGAAAAGAATCAGTAAAAGTTGAAAATGCTGACAGTAATAACAATAATAACAGTAGTAATAACAGCAACAATGCAAATAATAACAACAATGCAGGAACAAAAACAGATGAAAATAAAAATGGAAGCAGTGCATCTTCTACTGGATGGTTTAAAACTGATAAGGGATGGCAGTTTAAAGATGAATCAGGAAATATTTTGAAAAATCAATGGCTTTTTGATAAAGAACAAGGAGTTTATTGTTATTTGAAAGAAGATGGATACAGAGCAACAGGATGGTTTAAGGACAATGGAAAATGGTATCTTCTTGACAATAAGGGAGCAATGCTTACAGGATGGCAGATAACTGGTGGAAAGTGGTATTATTTAAATTCAGATGGATCAATGGTAACAGGCTGGCTTAAACTTGAAACTGAAGTTGAAGATAAAACTGCTGCTGCGACTCAAAATACAAACAATGGAACAGCAGTACAAGGACAACAGAATGCAAATGGACAAAATTCAGCTTCAAGTGCAGCATCTTCAAATGCAACTTCAACAACAGCTGCAAATTCAACAGCTTCAGCATCAACTCAAAACAATGCAGCACAAAATAGTGGAACACAGACTAATACAGCGACACAAGGACAGAATAATAGTGCAGCTCAAAATGCAGCAGCCAAAACAAAGAAAATAACAAAATGGTACTATCTAAATGGAGATGGATCAATGGCAACAGGCTGGCTTAATTTAGGTAAGTGGTATTATTTAAATGAGAGTGGAGATATGCATACAGGATGGCTTATAGATAATAATTCAAAATATTATTTAAATGAATCTGGTGAAATGCTTACTGGAACTCAGACTATTGGAGGAAAAGAATATAAATTTGCATCATCTGGGGCTTTGATCAGCTGATTAGATTAATGTACAATGTACAATTGACAATTTACAATGAGGGATGAAATCCCTGTGGGATTTCTTTGATAATTTTTTTAAGGTTGGATTTGATTTTTAACAGATATTTGGAACATATAGTTTTAGGATAATAATAAAACTATATGTTCTTTTTTATTTTATATATACTTATTTACGCAGTATATATAATCATAAAAATCATTTAAGTTATTGGATATTATGGATTTTACAATTTTTATATTAACAGATTGATAATCATGAACTACAATATTTCTAAATCCTACCATTGCCTTTAAATTCTTGCATAGGTTATCATTGATGATGTTTTTATGGTTAAGTACATCAAAGGCATCTCTGCTGCTTTGGGGAATTCCTAATTTTTCCTTTGAAACTATATGCATTGCTAAGTCAATAGATGCTTCACAAGCTCTTTGAATATTAAGCATTATTGAATCTTGTTTTGTATAGTCTTTTAAATTTTCAGGATTATTTTCATAGACTTCATTAATTCTGCGAATACATCTTTCAATTGTTTCTATTTTATTCAAAACTACATTATTTTCTACCATAAACAGTACCTCTCTCTTTTATTGAATCAATGATTTCTTTACGTTGTTCATTAAGTGTTGTATATTCTCTTAGAGCATATAGTTCAAATAATTCACGTTTATAATTATTATTGCAGTAAATCAGTCTGCCATAATAAGTAATTTGAATTTTGAATACTGTTGATGCTGAATTTATATGAATTAAATCAACATCTCTTTTAAATATATCAGCCAATTCTTGAGCTTTAATAAATTTAAAATATTCATCAACAGATGCATTATAATCTGTTAAAAATCCCAAATCTATATCACTATCTTTTCTCAATTCACCTCTTGAAGCTGAACCAAATAAATAGATTGCAATTGGATGAAAATTTTCAATTATAATATCAATAGCTTTTTTTAACTGAATTTCTAAATCCAAAGTAATCACCTGCTTTTTATTTATTTATTGTTTAAAAATAAAATTGTACTCAATTTGTATATTATCAATTGTGAATTTTAAACTGTCAATTAACTTATAACTATATTATATCCTAAATGCAAAATCAATAGAATTTCATCTTAAATTTTTTATTTAGGAAAATTTAAGATTCAGATAATAAAAAATTTATCCATTGGTAGTATAATTTTATAAACGAAGGAGTTTGTCCTAAAAAACATAGAAAAATATTGAATAATTACAGATATATAGTATACTAGAAAAAGGTTATGAATTCAGAATTAATTACAATGTATAATGTACAATTGACAATTTACAATTAAGGATGAAATCTTTTTAAGATTTCTTTAAATATATATTTCAATGTACAACTAGAAATTTACAGTCTGAGTGTTTTCAACAGTAAGAGTGAAAGATGTACAATGAAAAATTAAATCTTTTTAAGATTTCTTTAATTATTTATGTAGTCTTATTATTGAAACATATAGATAATTTTAATATTACGATATAAATATATATTTATATTGATTTTGTCAAAATAGTTTTGTATTAAATTAAGAGAATATTAGCATACAAGAATAGGAGAGTAGATATGATGAATAAAAATATCAAAAATGTTATTGCAGTAGCTCTTGCAGTTAATGGTTTATGTTTTATGGCTCCAGCTGGTAATGATTTAGGAATAGGGCCTGTAAGTGCATCTGCATATACTTATAGTGGTGCATCAAAAGGTGAACTTACATCATTAAATGTATATAAAAGCAGTGGAAGTGAACTTGAATTAAGAAGCAGTTATTATGGAAAAGAAGTAGAACTATCAAGCAAAAAGGATTATTATATTGACCTTAAAAATGGTGGTGATGAAATAAATCTTGATGCTGAAGTTAAAGGTGATGGATATATAATGAAGGTCTTTACATCTGGAGCTAAAGATGCAAAGGCTTATGATATTGATGATTCTTTTCATATTGATGCATCAGGAACAAACATATATATAAGAACATATGAAAGTGAAGATGATTTCCATGATGCAGATGATGATGGAGATGTTACAAAATGTAAAAAGACATATGTGCTTCATGTAAGAAGAGATACAAATGGAAAAGTATCAGATGAAGAACTTCTTGGTGATGAAGCAGCATTAAGAAGCATTTATTTAAGTGATGGAACTATTGATTTTGATAAAAAGATAGGTTCATATAATGTAAATGTTGGAGAAGATGTTGAAGAACTTACAGTAAGAGCAAAACCAGATAATTCATCAAATACAGTTGAAATAAATGGAGACAGAGTAGATGATGAAGATAACTATGAAGCTGTAATAAGTTTGGACAAAGGTGATAATTTAATAGAAATAAAAGTCACAAATGATGATGAAGATTATTACAATGTATATACTTTAAATGTATATAGAGGAAAGGTAGAAGGGGACAGCTCTTCTTATAAAGCTAATTATAATGGTGTAAATCAGATTCAGGCTGTAAACTGGAGCTTTAATTCATGGCAGCAGGTTGATGGAAAATGGCAGTATATAGATGGAACTGGACAACCTTTGAAAGATAAATTCTGGTTTGATTCAAAGAATGGAAAGACTTACTACTTAGGAAAAGACGGATATAGAGTAAGTGGCTGGATGACAAAGGACGGAAAATGGTATTACTTTAATGAAATAGGAGAAATGCAGACAGGATGGCTTGAAAAAGATGGACATTGGTACTACCTAAATAGAGCTGGAATTATGGTATCTGGATGGAGTGATATCTCTAACAAGTGGTATTATTTTAATGAAAAGGGAGAAATGCAGACAGGATGGCTTCAGGTCTCTAATGGAAAGTGGTATTACTTAAATGCAAGTGGAGAAATGGTTACAAGTACAACTGTTGATGGATATGAAATAGATAAAAAAGGAATAATGGTAGAAAAGTAATTTTAATAAAAAAGTCCTATAATTAGGGAATTTATTTGTATTATATAATGATAATGGACAATGGACGATTGACAATTAAGGTTAAAATTTTTGCAAGATTTTTTGATTATTATTATTGATTAATTATTAGAGCTTATATATATTTATAAGTTACTAATAATTATGATATAATTAATCTGTAAAACTGTAAAATAATAAAAAGTGAGGGAAGGATTATGAATAAAAATTTAAAAAAGACAGTAGCAGTAGCAGTTGCTCTTACAGCAGTTGCTGGATTTACACCATCAATGGGTGGAAACCTTTTAACAACTAAAGCTTATGCATCATCAGATAATGATGAGAAATTAGAGAAATTATATTTAAAGACATCTGGAGGAAGCAATATAAAATTCTATGAAGATGATGATTATGATGATAAGGTTGACAATGATGATATAAGTGATGGAGATACTTATTATGCTAAAACTTCATCTAGTAAGGTTAAAATATCTACAAACGGACCTTCAAGCAGTTATGTAAGAGTTTTTACAAGTAAGACAAGTTCATCAAAAGGAAAAAGTACAAGTAATGAAATAAGTTTAAGTAAAGGTTCTAATACTATTTATGTAAGAGTATATTCAGAAAAGCCTGATTCAAGCATAAAATGGAAAGAAGATGATGATGTTATAGCTGAATATACTTTAAAAGTTAAATGTACAAGCAGTTCATCAAGCAGCAGCAGTGATGATGATGACGATTATGATGATATCTACTTAGATAAATTAACAGTTGATGGAGATTCAATTTCTTTATCAAAGAGTAAGACAACCTATACAAAAACTGTTTCATCTTCAACTGATGAAGTTACAATAAAGGCAGAACCAGAAGATGATGATTATGATGTAACTATTGATGGTTCATCAGTAGATGAAAATGATAAATGGAAAAAAGATGTAAGTCTAGAAAAAGGTAAAAATGAATTTAAGATTGAAATAGAAGATGATGATGATAACACTAGAACATATAAATTAGTAATTTATAGAGGTGAAGGATACAGCACTTCAGATTCAGTTCTTTTAGATACTTTAAAAGTTGGAGGCACTGATATTGCTCTTAAAGAAAATAAGGTCAACTATAATTTAACTGTAGATGAAGACTGCGATGAAATTTATATTAAAGCAGAACCTAAAGATAGTGATGCTACAGTTCAAATTGGCGGAGAAGATGTTGATGACGATGATGATTATGAAGTAAAGGCCAACTTAAAGAAAAATGTTGTAAATACATTTAAAATTAAAGTAAAGGATAGCAACAATAAGGAACAGACTATATCTGTAAATATTGGAAGAGGAAAGTCTGTTACAGGATATCCAACTGATAGTACAACAACAAATAACAACACAAGTACTAACAATAACACTACTAATAATACAAATAACAATACCAACAATAACACATCTACAAGTGTGAATAGAAACAAATGGGTACAAAACGGATCATTGTGGCAGTATTATGATGGAACAGGAAATCCTGTTAAGAATTCATGGGTTGGAAACTATTATTTAAGTGAAACTGGATATATGGTTACTAATGCATGGAAGGATATAAATGGTTCATGGTACTATTTTGATGCTAATGGTGCAAAACATACTGGATGGCTATATAATGGTGGATTATGGTACTATTTAAATAATGATGGAAGAATGGCAACAGGATGGTTCCGTGATATGAACAGTGGAAAGTGGTACTTCTTATATCCATCAGGATATGGAAAACCAGCTGGATCTATGGCTGTTAGTACAAGTATAGGAGGATACTGGATTAATTCAAATGGAGTTTGGGTTGGCTAATAAATAATTTA
>NZ_CAKVKB010000152.1 GCF_934754915.1 uncultured Clostridium sp. | reverse complement strand
CGGAATCGAACCGGTACGGTGTTTAACCACCGCAGGATTTTAAGTCCTGTGCGTCTGCCAGTTCCGCCACTTCGGCACAATATTGGTAGCGGAAATAGGACTTGAACCTACGACACCTCGGGTATGAACCGAGTGCTCTAGCCAGCTGAGCTATTCCGCCATATTAATTGGTTGCGGAGGCAGGACTTGAACCTACGACCTTCGGGTTATGAGCCCGACGAGCTACCAACTGCTCCACCCCGCGATAAACCATTTTTACATATATACTTGGTGCCGAAGACCGGAATCGAACCGGTACGGTGTTTAACCACCGCAGGATTTTAAGTCCTGTGCGTCTGCCAGTTCCGCCACTTCGGCATATCATTTAAAGTGTTGATCACGACTGCCAACAACAAAACTAATTATAATGCATATTGTATATGCTGTCAACAAAAATTTTTATTTTTTTTCTATATTATTAAATACTGCTTTATATCTAAGTTTTTTATAATTAAATAATGTAGAATGGATTATTTATGAATTTATAAATAATCCATTCTACATCTATAATTACATTAATTGTTTATCTATAATAGATGTTTAGAAAAGATTAGCAACCTTTTCTGCCACCTTTGCTCTTGAATTCTTGATGCTTTTTAACATCCTGCATTCTTTCTTCACTATCTTTTAAAAACTTTGACATTATATCTTCAAAATTTCCACTTGCTTTTTTCTTTTCAGATGCATTCCAGTCAATTTCGGCTGGCTTAACTGATTTTCTTTGAACATTAGCCTGTTTTATTGAAAGGCTTATTTTCCCATTATCATCAATTGAAATAACCTTTACTTTAACTTTATCTTGTTCTTTAAGATGTTCTCTAATGTCTTTTACATAAGAATCCGCCACTTCTGAGATATGAACTAATCCAGTTTTCCCTTCAACTTCTATAAAAGCTCCAAAATTTGTGATATTTACCACTGTGCCTTCTACTATGTTTCCTGCCATTAAGGTCATGTTTAAAAGATTCCTCCTTAAATTTAAAAATATATTTATTATTAAGAACTAACCATTATAGTTGTTCTTTAATTTTTAATACCAGAGTAGTATTTATTTTGTTCTATGCACTATAAGTTCCTCTATAAAATAAATGTTAATTTGGATTAGATTCTTTTTCATTATTGCTGCTATTAACAACCTTTTCACCTGGTTTAATCATTCCAAGTCTTTCTCTTGCAAGTCTTTCTAAATAGTCAGCTGAACCAGAATTAATTTTTTCTACCTCTTCCTGTAGTCTTTCATTCTTTTCTTGAACTTCTTCTAACTGAGCCTGTTTAACTGCTATTTCATTTTCTATTCTCCTCGTAGTTACTAATTGATTTATATAACTACCTATAAAGAAAATTACAAAAGCAAAAATTATCAGCTTTTTTATGATTAATTTCTTTTTCATCCATAGAACCTCTATTTACAAATTCTCTTAAGTCTATTGTAAACACTAACTTATTAATATTCAAGTAATTTTTTATCATTTACGTTTATCTATAACTTTATATACAACAATTTTAAAATAATACATTATATTTTTTAATATAATTCTTAAAGCCTTATATATTTTCTGCACAACTTTCTTCTCAAAATCATAAAAGTATCTGCTAAAAACTCTAAAATAAATACCTAAAGTAATTATCATAAAAATATAAACATATAAAGTCAAAAATGCATAATTCATATATAACAAAAATGAGAATATGATTAATGATGATAATAGCCAAAATAATATATCTTCAATAACAGTTATAAATTTAATTGTGCTGAATCCTCTAAATATTCTGTATATATCAAATAATATTCCTAAAATAAATCCAGCAATGCAACTATAAATTACTATATCTAACTGCATATTTATTGCTAAAGGCATAAACTTCCACCTATCTAAAGAGCCTATTAAATAGACTTTCTCTATTCTTTTTATTTATTTTTCCATTATAAATCATAGCTGATATACTTCCAACAATTATAACATCACCATTTTGCACATCCAACTTATTCATTTTTAACTCCTGGCCTTTAATAGTAAGATTTCCAAGTTTAGTTGTAAGATCTATCTTCTCCTCATCAAAATTCATTACTTCTATAACTCCACTCAAAGTCAGTTTTTTTCTATTTTCAAGAATCAGATTAGATTTATTATCCTGAACTGTACTATCAGATCTCTTTTCCATCAAAAATCCTCCATATTATTGTTTGTATACAATAAATATATGTCTCATAATTTTTATTTAGAAGATTAATGACAAATACCTATATTAGTTTATACCTATCTGTAAACTACATATATCAAAGAAATCTTATAAAGATTTTATCCTTACTTCGTAAATTGCATATTTTTAATTATAATATATTTAAAAAAGTAGTTAACTTGTACAAGTCACTACTCTTTATCTTCTTCGCCTTCAAGAATTATATACATTTCCTTAGCTGCTTCTTTTCTTACATGTTCTTCTATATTAACAATCTTAGCTTTTAATTTTCTGTTTGCAAAAGTAATTTCTATTATATCTCCTTCTTTTATTTGTACAGAAGGTTTTGCAACTTTATCATTTATAGTTATGCGACCACTTTCACAAACCTCTTTAGCTACTGTTCTTCTCTTTATTATACGAGATACTTTTAAATATTTATCAAGTCTCATTCTTTACTCCTCTACTAAAAGAACCCGAGATTAACTCGGGTTCATATTAGTTAACAAATACTATTTGTTAACTTTATCTTTGAATTCTTTACCTGCTTTAAATACTGGAACAGTTGTAGCAGGAATGTTGATAACTTCCTTAGTTCTTGGATTTCTTCCTTCTCTAGCTGCTCTTTCTCTAGTTTCGAAAGTTCCAAATCCAACTAATTGAACCTTTTCACCTTTTTCTAATGCTTCTTCAACACTTTCAATAAAAGATTTTAAAGCTAATTCTGCATCTTTTTTAGTTAATTTACTTTTTTCTGCCATGCTAGTTATTAATTCTGCTTTATTCACAATAACATCCTCCTTAAAATCCAGTTATATAATTTTTTAACTGCTTTCTAAATTATGTACTAAATTGCACTCCTTTATTATATATCCTCTTTAGCTAACCGTCTATAGAAAACTCTCTGTTTTACTATATTTAACTAAATATAAAGCATAAAGATTTACAATATAGTTCTTAATAAAATATTATTCTTCACAAACTAGAAAATTCCTTTATTTAATTGAGTTTTCTTCTAGCTTTTTTGATTCTTCCCATAGTCTATTCTTTTCATTAATATCTACATCTTGAAAATTTAACCCTTTGTCTCTTAATCTATTTTCTATATAAGAAAATCTCTTTACGAACTTGTCTATTGTAGAATTCAAAGCTAACTCTTCATCAATTCCCAAAAGTCTAGAAATATTTACACAGCTAAATAACAAATCTCCGACTTCATCTTTTATTTTATCCATATTTTTTATATTATATACATCTATTACCTCTTGAATTTCTTCTTTTAATTTATCTATAGCCAAATAAACATTTTCAAAATCAAATCCTACCTTTTTAGCTTTGTTTTGCACCTTGTGTGCTCTTAAAAGTGCTGGAAGTCCTTTTGTAATTCCACTCATTTCTTCTGATAATGTTTTGAATCCTTTTTCATTTTTCTTTAGTTCATCCCATTTTGCAAGAACATCATCAGATGTATTTATACCATTTAAAGTTCCAAATACATGTGGATGTCTGCTTATCATTTTTTCACATATTCCTGTTATAACTTCATTTATATCAAAATATCCATCTTCTCTTCCAATTGATGCATGAAAAACTACCTGCAATAAAACATCTCCAAGTTCTTCAATAAGATTATTATCATCTTCTCTATCAATAGCATCTATAACTTCATAACTTTCTTCTAATAATGCTTTTTCTAAAGTTTTATGTGTCTGCACTTTGTCCCAAGGGCATCCATTTTCACCTCTTAATGTTTCCACAATTTCTAGTAAATCATTAAAATCATTCTTATTATTTAAATCTTTTGGAATATATATAGATGTAAAATAATCAAAATCCTCCTGCATATCTAATTCATATAGAGGTATCGTTCTTATACTTTCTAGTCCCTCAATTCCTGCTGCTTTTACAAAAACAACTTCTGTTTCATCTTTATATTTTTCTAATAACTTAAGTTTAACTTCTGATGCAATAATAGGATTATATACTTGAGTTATAATAGTTCCAATTCTTTTATCCAATATTTGATTATTTATGTCAAATGCATCTATAATCTTAATCCCTTCAATTGGATTGATATTAAGTCTTTCCATTATAGCATCAATAAAGCTGGCCGCTGGAATAATTTTATATTCTATATTATTTTTTATACATTTTTGAATAAGATTTGATACTGATTTTTCAGCTACCAATGGATGTCCTGGAACTGCATATATCAAATCTCCTAATTCTTTATGCTTATCAATTAAATCTTTTGCTATTTCTTCATAAATTTCATCAAAGTTTTCCATACTTTCATATAAGTTATCATAAGTACTAAAACTTAAATTTTTCTCTTTTAAATATTCCACTGTAGGATATTCATCTGTTCGTAAAAATATATTTTTACAATTCTCAAATTCAAATAACGCTCCCATAGTCAAAGCTTCTTTAGCTCCAGGTCCTAATCCAATTATTTTAATCATCAGCTATCTATCTCCTCTTATTATCTCTTTTAAATCTATCTTTTATTTCAGATACTCTAAAAATTCTAAATATAACCACTAACACCATATATAATATCATACCTAAAATTATAGATATCAAGCAAGCAGTTCCATTACTTTGTATCTTTTTATATATAATATTATAACTCAATATTACAGAAAACATCATTATTACAGATGCATAAGCAGGCTTTATCAATGTATCGTAAAATCTCAATTTTATTTTTAATGTAGATTTAAGAGCTATCAAATTTAATATAGCTGCAGTTATATATGCACTTATACTTGCAATTACTGCTCCATATATATTTATATTATTTATAGGAACAAGGTTGCATGTTAATATAATCTTGACTACACATCCAATGAATAAATTTATTACTGGTTTTACATAATTTCCAGTCCCTTGCAATATTGAAGTTGTTGTTTGGGTAAGAATTATGAATGGTATTGACAAAGATAAATATCTTAGAATCATTCCACCTTCAGATCTTCCTGGAAATATAAGTTTTAATATGGGATCTGCCAAAAATAAAAGTCCAAATGCACAAGGAAGCGCTATCACCATCGCCATTTTCATCGCAATATGCATTTTTTCTTCAAGTTCTTTATGTCTGTTTAAAATAAAATTTTCTGCTATTATTGGAATTAATGATGTGCATATTGCCATTGATAATGTTAAAGGTACATTAACTATTACTGAGGCCTTTCCTGTAAGTTGTGCATATAATATTGTGGATTGTGTATTTGTAAGTCCTGATTGTAATAATTTCTGCGGAACAAGTATTGAATCAATTAAATTCATAACACTTCCAACTGTAGTGCCAAGTGATATTGGAATCGCTATTCTTAAAACCATATTTAATAATTCAGGATTTGTTTTTATACGTTTTATGTTATATTGTTTTTTCACTTTTCTATATTTTGCATATAAATAAGAACTTCCTAAAACAGCTCCTCCTGCTGCACCAAAAGCTGCCCCCCCTGCTGAGTATTCTATTCCTTTAGGCAATAAAAAAACAGCAAGTCCAACTCCAATTACAACTCTGCCAATCTGCTCTAAAATCTGAGAAACTGCTGATGGAGTCATATTTTGAAATCCTTGAAAAAAACCTCTGAATATAGTAATAAATGAAATTAACATTGGAGCAAAGGAAATTCCTATTAGTGAATAGTATGATTTTGTATCCCATTTTAGTAATGATATAATTGGTTCAGCAAAAATGAATAATGATAAAGTAGTTCCTATCCCTATCACCATCATTAATAAAGCACATTCTTTCATTATTTGAAAGCTTCCATCAATATCATTCACTGCATTTCTTTCTGATATCATTTTAGACATAGCTACTGGAATTCCTGAAGCCATAGCAATAAAGAACATATATAATGGATATGACATCTGATAATAACCTATTCCTTCATCTCCTATAAGCATTATCAGAGGCCATCTAAAAAACAATCCTAAAAATCTAGTTAATATCCCTGAGATTCCAAGGATAATACTTCCTTTTATTAATGACTGCTTATTCATAAAATACCTCCAAATTTCACGTGTTATTACTAATTTTTATGTGAATTTGAAGGTATTATGACACATATTTATTATTAGATAATCTTTTACTCTTTGTACAACGTTTACATTGTTTTGATAAATTACTGTTCCATTTGCTTTCCTAAAAATGCTGCTGCTGTTTCAACTAATTTAGTTTCGATTTCGCCAAGTTCAACATCTTCTTCTTTTGATAAGATTATAACAGCTCCAATTTCATCTCCCTCTGCAATTATAGGTGCAATAACTTGACTATTATATATAGACTCTTCATCATCACTATGTAATGGAATTACTGTGTTATTTGATTTGTTCAATAATACAGTTTTTCTGTCATCCATAATTTTTTCTAGCTCATTGCTTACTTTTCTTTCAATATACTCTTTTTTTGTTGCACCACTAACAGATACAAATGCATCTTTATCGCAGATTAGTACAACATGACCTATGACTTGTTGTAAACTCTCACAATATTCCTTTGAAAAATCAGTAAGTTCTTCAATTGGTGAATATTTTTTCAATATAACTCCACCATCTCTATCTGTAAATATTTCCAAAGGATCTCCTTCTCTTATTCTTAAAGTCCTTCTTATTTCTTTTGGTATTACTACTCTTCCTAAATCATCAATTCTTCTAACAATTCCTGTTGCCTTCATTAGGTTTTTTACCTCCTTTAAACCTCTAATAATTAGTTGCATTATTATTATTTGAATTTTTAGAAATTTTATACACTTATAACTAAATTTTATACACTTATTTTTATATTTATATTCTTTCTCACAATTACTCCTTTTTTAATTTAAATATTCTATTTTTTAACAATACAAATATAACTCTATAGTAAAAAAATCTGCTTCGCAGACTGTATATTTTTGCTCTTTTTCAAAGTTATCCATAGCTTGCTCAAAAGTACACAAT
>NZ_CAKVKB010000151.1 GCF_934754915.1 uncultured Clostridium sp. | reverse complement strand
TTTCGCATCTCTCCCTTCTGAGCATCTGATGCTTCATTATAAACATCTTCAAACCGATGGTCATTAGTCATGACACTGAGCAGCTGCAGCGTTTCCTGCACGTGCTTCAAATCCTGTGGTTTCGGCTC
Organism: uncultured Clostridium sp.; assembly: GCF_934754915.1. GTDB lineage: Bacteria > Bacillota > Clostridia > Clostridiales > Clostridiaceae > Clostridium. Next base: position 7,098 of record NZ_CAKVKB010000151.1, on the reverse strand, counting down.
GTAGTCTCCATTCTCCCGCTTCTGCACGAAATAGTCCGCCACGACCCGGAAATCGCTCTGAAATAAGTTTACCTCCTTCTGATCCATAAACGCAATCTCAGATACGTGAATTTCATAATCATTCACATACTTATCTAATTCTTTCGGGATATCCAGCCTTTCCTTCAGCGTTAACGGCCCGCTCCACCTCTGCTTATGCCCGAAGTAAAGCACCAGCGCACGCCATATTCCTTTCCAAAAGCAATTGGATTAAATTCCTACATTTTTTTAAGCATCTCCACGAACTCATCCATCGGATACGCCCCCTCGATATGAAGATCCTTGTCTTGGAATACCATATAATAACGATACTTAGGCCCTGCCAGATTCTGCCATGCTCTTCCCAAGCGAATCTTCTGCTTCGTTTCGCTATTCTCCAGATGGTCTCCTTTAGTTTCGATCAGGATGATTTTCCCACTTTTCGTTTCAACGATAAAATCCGGATAATGATTGATAAATCCGTTGATACGGAATCCTGTTCTGGATGGATTTCTATGCCACCACCTGATATTGCCCATAGCGGTGAGTTCCATCACCATGTCATATTCAAAACCGTTGACAGCTTCCTCACCTTCATAGAGGCTCCCTCCATACATCGTTGTAGACTGCAGCGGTGCAATGATGGATGGAAACTCATAATAAGGCTCTACTGTGATCTTTCCGATCTCGATCCATCTCTGGAAGGTTTCCTCATAGTAGCTGTCCATGAGCCTCTGCACATACTTCTTTAACCGTTCTGCATATCCTACCGGTGACTTTTGCAAGCCCTTCAAAGTCTGTTCATCCATCATATCTACAACGATGTCAACATACTTCCGAAGGTCACTATCCCCTACGGAATCGATCTTCCGGACAGCACGAAACAGAATATCTTTACATTCTCGGATCTTAGATTCTTCGCTCCACTGCGAAAACTGATTCACAAAGAATCGCTGGTCTGCCTCACTCATTTTAAATACGCGAGGAGTGCTGCCGTCGCTGTCCTTCAGATCGATTTTCGCGATTTCATCATCTGCACGTTCAAAGTCAATGTCATAAGGCTTTCCCTTTAAACTAAATCCCTCTGCTAAATTTTCCCTCTCCAGGCGGACATTATAACCATCTACAAAAATACTTTGCTCCACATGCATTGCAAACTGAGGAAGCTTTAAAGATCTCAACTCCTCCTCAAACTCTGGATTCACTTTAAACGTATTCATATTATCCTTTACATCTTCCGGTATATCGGAGAACGGATCATCCTTCTGATCCTCCAGCGTCTTTTCGAAATCTTCCTGTTGTCTGGCTGCGTTCTGCAAAAGAGCGTCTGCACCATACAACCCAGATATGCTTTTTTCATGTAATGCTGAATTCTGATTTCTCTCCTGAAGTGCAACAGAAATATAACTTCCATCAAAATCCAGGAAATCTTCTGCATTCTCATCCGATAAGCCCTTCTCACTCTCTGTACTTTCGGCTGTACTATCTGATATCTGTTCTGACGATTTTTCCGGAAATAGTGTAGTTTGCGTTCCGGCAGGTGTAATCTCTTCCTTCGGACTTTCTGGATTATCTATTTCCCCGACACGATAATCCTTTTCGGAGAATCCCGCACTGTTCAGCCCGCGAACAATTTTATCCAGCGTGTTCTTGAAGTCATTCGATGAAGTCAAGACATAAGACATGTTCAGCGTCGGATTTTTCTGGAAGCGTCTGGTATAGGGCTGCCTGAGAACACGTCCTAGAATCTGTTCTACATCTATCTGGCTTGTCTTGTTGGCAAGAGATGCAAGAATGTATGCGAACGGGCAATCCCAACCTTCCTTCAGTGCATTCACCGTGATGATATAACGGATTTTGCAATCCTCACTGAGCAGATCTACGTTCTTGATCTCATTGATATCAGCTGTCTTGATTGCAATCTGATCTGCTGGAATGCCTACACTAATCAGCTTCTCCCTCAGACGATCAAATGTCGCGCTATCTTCTTTCCCTCTTGGCTGAGCCTGAAACAGTACGATAGGGCGCACATAATTTCCCGTTTGCAGGTATTCATCCTGCGCCTGCTGCTCCAGACGATTTCTTAGATCGATGGCATCGACGATAACTTCCTGCATGCTGTCCCGGTTATATACGATAACCGGAAGCTTGACCATGTTTTCGCGCTTCAGCTGAATCGCATCCACATAGCAAAGGACATTGCTGTCCTTGGTCGGCGTCGCTGTCAGATCCAGAACGAAAGAAGGATTGAAGTTTGTAAGCATGTCCTTGCTGAGATTGCTTCTGGCATGATGGCTTTCATCTACGATGACAACCGGATTCAGCTGATTGATGACCTGCATAAGCGCTGTCTCATCCACATCTGCAATCGGATTTACAGGAGCCCCCAGTGCTTTCGCAATCGGAGCCAGATTGCTGTTCTCCTGCTTCGCTTTTAAGGATTCCTTTCTTCCACGGAAAGAATCATAAGAGAGCACCATGATCGAAAGCTGCTCGCTGATGGACGTAATATTAAAATTCTGCCCATTCAGAAGTTCTTCCTTGGTATACACCTCCACGCGACTGTTAAAATCAGTATTGATTCTCTGCCGATACGGATGCTCCGGATTCTTCAACGCGGCCAATGTCTGCGTCATAATCGACTCGGATGGCACCAGCCAGACAACTGCTTTTGTTTTTGTATTTGGAAGTCCATCAAAAATCGGACGAATCGCATTACAGGCGATGAAGGTCTTTCCACCTCCGGTCGGCACTTTCAAACACAGATGCGGCACGCCCGGAAGGATGTTCTGATAAGGCGGTATCTTGCCCGATTCTACCGGCAAACCTTTCTGATTCCAGAACAGCCGATAGGCTTGATCGATCTTTCCAGTCTGATTCAGCAGCTGCATATATGTAGAAAGGTCCGAGATGACCTTCTTCTGATAAGTCTTTAGTTCCATATCGCATCACCTCACAGTCTGGCAATATCTCTCGGTATCTTCTTAAAGGTAATTCCGTACTTCAAAAGTTCATCATCGCTCAGGGTGCACTGATCTGCATAGATTACATAATGGTCCGCCTTCTCCTGAACGTGGGACAAGAACGCATAGTTCAGGATACAGAGAGCTTCCTTCTCGTAATAGAAATAATAGGCAGTGCCGTTCGCGACGCCGAGATAGTAAGGGGCATCTTTCGGCTCGTAACTTGTGTGGGTCTCCGCGTACCATATATACTCACAGATCTTTTCATCCGGAACCTCCGGATTCAGCTGATGGTCCTCGATAAACAGCGGCTGTCCCAGCTCGTAGTAAGTAAAGTCGCCGCCCGTTCCTTCTACTGCGCTCTTCCCTTCTCCATATCCATCAATCACACGCTTGACACGTTCTGCTGTAATGGTATCAGCATAATCGCCCATTTCGATCAGGATGAATCTTCGATGACCTCCGTCCTCTTTGTTTTTGTTGAGAACTGCATGGGCAGTGGTGCCAGACCCTGCGAATGCATCAAGAACAATCATATCATCCTCTACACCAACGATATGTAGAATACGCTCTATCAGGCGTGGAGGTTTAGGAGTATCGAATGTTGCGCGACCAGCAAAGATTCCTTTTATGATTTTAGCAGCTTCATCGGTATGACCGACTTCTGTATATGTCCATAGATTTGTCGGTGGCTTTCCTCCGACACTGTCCAGGTAGGTTTTTCTACGAACACCCCCTAATCCACCTTTAGTAAAGTAGAATTTGGGCCATCTTCCTCTATCATACACCTGCTTAGCTTTCTTCTTTGATTCCTCCATTGATTGGGATAATACTATTGCACAAACCTCCATTCTGACTTCGCTAACAGGCACACCGCAAATCTCCGCTCTTTTTTCAACGTCTCCTATATCTTGGAGCTTATATTCACACCACCCCTTCATTATTTCCAACATCTGATCCTGCTGATAGCGCCAACATGCCCCATTGGTTGGATAAATCATATCTCCGGTAAATGGGTGCTGTATTGCATAAACCATACCTTGATGAGTTGCTGCGCCTGGTGCAAATGGGTTATCACTCGTCCATGGAGTTACATCATTATCCGGATTTTTATATTTTGCATCCATCTCCGCTGTTCGTGCCAGTTTCTGCGGCTGCCAATCCGGATTTTTGCTGTAGACCAAAACATGCTCTATTTCATTAACGATACCTTTCGAATCATTTCTGGTTGAGTAAGTTCTTTGCCATGAAACATTTGACACAAAACAGTTCGATCCAAAAATCTCATCGCAGATCATTTTCAAGTTGTACAGCTCATTATCATCGATGCTGATGAAGATTGCTCCATCTTCACTAAGCAGCTTCTGCAACAACTTAAGTCTTGGATACATCATGCACAGCCACTTGTCGTGGCGGCTGAGATCCTCACCCTCTTTACCGACCACTTCGCCAAGCCACTTCTTGATCTTAGGATCGTTGACATTGTCGTTATACACCCAGCCTTCATTGCCCGTATTATATGGCGGATCGATGTAGATGCACTTAACCTTTCCCTCATATTTCGGCAGCAGAGATTTCAGCGCTTCCAGATTATCTCCGTGGATAATCATATTCTCACTTTTATCTCTGCCATAAGTATACTGCTTATCCAAAACTCGGTAAGGTACATCCATATGATGATTGATGACCTTGTCCTTTCCGATCCAGTCTAAAGTCGGCATGGTCTGCATTCCTCCAAAATGAAACAGGAAGCACAGAGATTCTTCTCCACGCTCCCTGATTAGGTGCTACATATTTTTTCTTATGATATCATTTTTTCTGTCAATTATCTACCTTAGCAAGGTAGTGACGAACTCTAGCGTCATTTTCGAGTTACTGTTCACTAATCCTTGCTGTCATATCCATTTTCAGAAACATGTTTGATAATTGGCATAAGCACGACTTATATAGATCTTTTGCTATTTAAAAACTCAACCAGCTCATAGACCGTCGTCACCGGGTTGCTATCTCTATGGACTACTTCGATATGCTCTTTACGCAGATACTCAACTCGTTCTTTTGCCCGTTCTATCGCTTGCTCCTGATGCATCTGTAAAAGTCTGAATACATCTCCATTTTTCTCATAATTATCCAGATATCCCTTGCCTTTTAAAAGGCTGATGACCGTATCGCAATCTTTCAAATAGCCATTTCTTTTTTCGAAATGAAGCAGGTACCAGTATTCAAAGCATGGATTGGAGTAAGCAATCCTGTAACCCTGTTTTTCTGCGTAATCCACTGCCTGATGAAGCTCCTGATTTTTATTGTCATCGCAGTCAAACACACACCACAGCTGATCTCCATCTTCAGGATAGTAATCGGATTGAGAAATCAACGCCTGTGCATGCTTCACCAGATGCTCTGCCGCCTTATGCTTCGACGATATCGGTATGACATCCACAAGACAGTTCCTGGAACGAAAGTGCCTGAAATACAGTGTCTCTGTTTCCTTTCCTTCACATATGATATAAATAATCGGTCTTCGCTTACGTCGTGCTACCCTGTTCGGGTTATACTCTTTCCTGAATTTCGCCGCCATCATCACCTCCTATAAAAGGCACCGCACCGAAACGTCCCCGGAGATAGCCTTTTCGCACATCTTCACCCTTTCGCGGGGAGAAAGAGGCCAGCGAATACAGCTCGGTCGCGCAGGTCTTATCATCCTTTTCGGCAAACCATATCTGATCTCTACGGAAAAATTTGAGATCCAGAAGCATTGCATCATGGGTTGTGAACAGAAGCTGTGCCCCATTTACGTTCACATGCTGATCCTGTATCATCTCGATAAATCTCTTCGTCAATAGCGGGTGCAGACTGTCTTCGATCTCATCCACCAGCAGGAGTGCCCCCTGATCCAGTGCCTGGAGCCATCCACCGATGCGTGCGAAAAAGCGCTGCGTGCCTGCCGACTCCTGATCCATCCGAAGCTGGAAATGCTCGATGCTTCCATCCTCATGAATGATTCGATGCGTAGTCGTAATCACAGGTGCATTTCCAGATATGCTTTTAATGCTGACATCCGAGATGCCGAGGTCAGCCAGCATCAGTTCCTTTAAAATACGCATTTTCTTCGAATCACTGCTTAAAATCTGTCCCACCGTTTCTGACCTTGCCGGTTCTTCCTCCATCAGGAACGTCAGCTTTTCAAAAAACCACATATAGGCATTCTCTGTCTGCGGAAGATTCCAGTCGTTTGAAGACACGAGGTAAAGCTTGTTGTCCGGTGTGCGATTACTTAACGCCGTCTGTTCATTTACATTCTCACGAAACTCATAGACACCATGATCTCTCGAAAAGATCAATGCTTCACGCCCATTCGGCCAGTAGTACAGGTACTCTGTATGAATCCGGTTTTCGTCGAAGGAAAAGCCATAGGCATAACGCACACCATGATACATAAATACCGTTTCGAATGCGGTCGGATTTGCGTTGCCACCGAACGGCTCCCACGGCAGTTTCTGCCCTTTCAACAGCTTCGCGGCATCCCCGACGATCATATTTTTCATCGTTTTCATCGCATGAAGAACATTACTTTTTCCCGCTGCATTTGCTCCGTAACTGGCAATCGCCGGAAGAAGCGTTTTCTTCTTATCCGGATGCAGCAGATTTTCTCTAAAGGATGTATCCTTTGAGGCTGCGAAGCTGATAACTGCGCTGTTTTTGATAGACCGATGATTTTCGATTATAAATTGAATAAGCATGCCACATTTACCCCTTGCTCTTGCCCATGTCACTCTTTCTCCTCTATCATACCAGCAAAGCCGATAATATCCAGCTTTTAATTCGTATTTTCGCAGTTTTTCTGCAAAATTAGCGTTTTGATATTTCGAAAGTCAATTTTGCCGCCTGAAGTCAGGCAACGAATTCAAAAACAGCCTGTCTTATAACGTAACAGTTCAGATAAGGGATCCGGAGGAGCGGCAATGGAGTACTGTGCCTCCATTGCCGTCCCTACGGGTCCCTTAGCCGAACTGTCGCCTTATAACCTCCATCTATAACGACGCCTAAATTTTACGTATTATACATTTCATCCATTCCCCATTAAAATAAGTAAGATATTTTCACATTATATCTATAC
>NZ_CAKVKB010000150.1 GCF_934754915.1 uncultured Clostridium sp. | reverse complement strand
GTTTCCCCACTCGATAATACTGGATTATCTACTAAGAAGTATTCCATCATATTCGAATCCCCCAATTGCTCCTCTTCAACAACAGGTTCTTCCTCATCAACAGGAACTACCTCCTCTTCTGCAGGTACTTCTTCTGAAGTAATGTTTTCTACATTTGAAGTTTCATCTGTGTAATTATCCGTTATATCTTCATTTTCTTCTGCTTGTGTTTCTTCTACAATAGGCTCTGCTTGTGTGATTTCATCATCTGCGCGAACTGTATACATATTCGTCATTGTTGATACAGACATAAATACACTTAATACGAAAGCCAAAAGTGGTTTTAATTTTTTATCCATTTTCTATCCCTCTTCCGATAAATCTATTTTAAATGAATATTTAAAATATTTCAATCTAACCAAAAAATAACCAGACACTTTTGTATCTGGTTATAAAATTAGATTTTTGTTAGTTTAAATTTCTGAGCATTTGTACCATTGCTTTGATACAACTGTATATTTTGTGTATTTTTTACAACACCAGTACTAATATCTAATACATAATTTGAATTCAATGCAGAAATGAAAGTTAAACTACCATCTGTATTCTTTTTCGCAATCCATTTCTGTGCATAAGTGTTATTAACTTCATATTGCCAAATATTAGCACCATTATTTACACTTGCATTTGAAACGTCAAGTGCTTTGTTAGATCCAATATTAATAAACGTAATATAACCTACTGAATCTTTCTTTACTTTCCATTTTTGAGCATTTGTGTTGTTTGATTGATGTGTCCATACATTAGCTCCATTTGATTTAGAACCATAACTTACATCAATTGTATAACTTGGACTCTTATAATTAGAAATGACATACGTTGTTTCTTCAATACTTGCATTATACTGTTTTGCCATGTTATCTAATTTCTGTCTTGGAGATTCATATTTTGTAAAATTCCAACGTTGTGCTTTTGTATCATTAGAAATATAAGCCTGAATGTTAGAACTATTACGAACTGTACCTCCACTTAGATCCAACACATAATTCGTATTTAAAGCAGACATAACTTTAAATCCATTACTTGTTTTTAAAACAATCCATTTTTGTGCATATGAATTATTAGAACTATATTGACTGATGTTTTGTCCACTTTGGGCAACCCCATTATATAAATCAATCACTTTATTTGAACCAACATTCATAAATGTTACATATCCCTTAGAATCATGACTGACTTTCCAACCTTGTGCACCTGTACCATTATATTGATATAGTTGAATATTCGCAAAATCATTCTTGGCAGCATTACTAACATCCAATACATAAGATGAATTCAATGAAGAACTAATATAATATGTACCATCAGATAATAGGCCAGCATAATCTTTTGCCATTTGGTCCATTTCTGCACGAGTATTCTTAATTTTTAATAACTTCCAAGACTGAGCTGCTGAACCGTTATTTGTAAAAATTTGAATAGGAGTACCATTATCAGTTGATGCATTGTTCATATCAACTACAAAATTATGATCCCACGCAGATGAAATCACCCAATTACCATTCTTGTTTTTTGTGAAAATAAATTGCCCTGCTTTTGAATTTGAACTTACACCTTGGACTAAGCGATTAAAGTTTGACATTGAATTCCAATTTGTTGTAATACCTAAATATAAACCAGAACCTACATTTTTAATTGTATAGTATCCATTTTGATTTTTAGTAATTTCATATTGTTGAGCAGCAGTCGCATTCCAATCCCAAATTTGAATACCAGCGCCATTTGATTTAGAACCATCTTTTACATCTAATACTTTATTGTTGTTTTTAGATGAAATAATTTCATAAGTTCCATTTACCATTTCATCCTTAATAATGTCAAAAGAAACATTTAATTGTCCAGTAAAGGCATTTATACCAACGATGGTAGCTGTACCTTTACCAAGTTTTACATTATTTGAATAAACAACTTTATAATCTCTACCTTGAACCAACGCTGTATTTTTCAATGAAAGATTTACTTCTGGTTCAACGTTCTTACCTGTATAATATACATTTCCTACATGAGCATTTCCCTTAGATACATCTAGATATAAATTTTGATCTCTAAGTTTACCTAACGAGAAGAATGGACCACCATTCTTTCTATCACTACTATCCCATGATGGATGATTGAAGACCTCACTAATATGTACACGACCATTACGTGAACTTGTATATGGATCATATACTGTTGTATAGCCCTGTGCATCTAAACCAAATAATAATATTTCATGCGTTACACCATACCATGGACAGAATTTTCCACCACCAACAGCCGCCGCAATCATATTCCCCTTTAATAATTCTTGTTTAGCTGATTCTACATTTAAATTACTCTTATAACTCAAGCCAAATTTATTAGCTACATACTGCCAAGACTCTCCACCAGTACCAATGGAACTTGTATTGAAATATCCAGCATTATGTAAAATTTGACCAACTTGATTAGGCGTATAGTTTGTACCATTGATAGTATTTACAATCATAGTAACCGTAGTAGGAACACATCCAGAACCACCAAAATAATAATTACCAACGACATTCCAAGCCCATCTGCCATCATTTTGACAATAGTAAGAAACACCTTCCCAACTCGCTTTTGTAATAAAACCATTACTATCTGTGTTATAAGTTACTTTATCAATCTTAAAAGTACCTGTTTGTCTTCTTCCAAGATTATCATAGTACTTAGCACTATTACCCATATTCACAAAACCAACAGATAAACTACCATCTTCCTTGAAGTTGTACCAATATCCATTTGCCTGTTTTTCACCAACACTCTGCAATCCTTTATCGAAATAATAAACTTTCCCTTCTAAATTTATCATTCCACTATATGCAGCACCATTCTCTAAATAGTAGTGTAATTTACCATCTTCTTTTCTTAAAGAATATACGGCAATCCCTGTGTCCTGATCATGAAGAACTTGTAAACCAGTCTGCATCATACCAGACTCATTAAAATAATATGAATCTGTACCAATTGTTTTAAAACCAGTTACCTTATTTCCATTCTCATCAAAATAATATTTTTGACCATCAATCTCTGCAAAACTATTCTTAACATAAGCTCCATCTTTAACATACTGTAAAGAATCACTTGACCAACCCTCAGCTAATTTAGCACTGGTATCACTACCACCACCAACTGTTGTAGTTTCATTTTCATCTTCTGTTTCTTCAGGAACTGTAGTCTCTTCCGTTACATCTGTATCTTCATACGTATTTGTATCTTCAACAACTGCATCAATAACATCTGTTAAATCATCTTGATTTTCTACAGGTGCAGTCTCTTTTACAGGCTCAACACTTGTTTCTTCAGCATGAACGATAGTATCTGCAAAATTATAACTCATAACCGCTGCAAGAACGGCAAAACCAACCTTAACAATATCTCTATTATTCATTACGTATAACCCTCCATGGGTTCTATTTTATACCGATATTGGAAGCGTTACAATTATCTTTTGTTACAAAAATAAAAAGAAAGAGAAATCAATCTCTTTCATTGGCATATATCTGTAAAGCTCTAGGATGATTATCTATATGAGCAACTAATGTTGACTCTCCTTCTTCACCATCAAGTGTCCAAGCTAATCTTTCATTAGACTCAATCGTAATAGATTTAGCTCTATATCTTTCTACATACTTCATATTTAATTCTGGATGTAAAACTCCTAAAGGATAATTATAAATCTCGAGTAGGTTAGGCGTATGTTCTACTAAGATAATATCAAATACACCATCCTTAAATGTATTATCATCTTGCTCAACCATTTCAAAACCAGCAACACGATTTCCATTAATAATCAATCCAAACATCAAGTCTTTTTCGAATTCCTTACCATCCATATTCATCTTAACATGATACGGATGTAAGTTAGGTATTTCATGTAGTGCCTTAATAATATAAGCCATATTTCCTAATTGTTTCTTTAACTCCTGTTTTGTTTCATAACTCACATTACAAAACGCTCCAAAACCAGCCACATAATTAAAGTAACGAGAATTCATCTTACCCACATCAAAAGACTCTACATTTTCTTTACAAGTAATCTCAGCACAATTCTTCATGTCATTCGTTAATCCAAAGTTAGTACCAAAATCATTCATTGTACCCGTAGGAAAATAAGAAATGATTGGCTTATGTTCTAACTTCATCAAACCATTTGTAGCCTCATTTAATGTACCATCCCCACCAAATACAGCAACTATATCAAACTCTTCACCATGCTCCTCTATATAGCGACAAATATCCATCTGTTTTTGAGAAACATATACTTCCATTTGATAATTATGAGATGAAAATTCATTTAACACATCCAACAATTGACCCTTAGAGTTTTTCTTACCAGAATTCGGATTGATTAATAGTAGTACTTTCTTTCTCACCATTAATTATTCCCCTTTCCATACAATAGATACTTATCATAATAATTCGAATGACGAGTCAATTCCTTATCAAACTTCTTGAAGCCAAGCTTTTCAACTAAAGTTGGAGTTTCAGTATATAGATTCGTACCTAATCCAAGTCTGTCCGAGTTAAACGTAACGCCAAGACTTGCCAACGTAGTTGGAAATAAATCATATGTTGTAATCTTACGTGAATTCTGTGTTGTTGGTGTAGCAGCTGAATTAATAATTGCATAATAACACTTACGATTATATCCAGACTCTTCAATATCCTTAAACCAATCTGGATCCATACTCTTATGATCACCAGCCAATACGATTGTCGTATTCTCGTACCAAGGTTGTTCTTGAATCCATTGCACTAATTCAGTAACATGCTTGCTCGAACAACGGATTACATTAGAATATCTATCTCCGTATAAATCTATGCATTCACTACATTCATATCCAGCAATAAAATGTGTATCCGCAGTCAACATGGTGAAATTAAATGGTTGATTTGATGATGCAAGTTCAGTTAACTCATTCTTTGCGTATTCAAACAACTTAATGTCTTCAAAACCCCACCATTCTTTATAGTCTTTATCAATCCAACCTCTTTCAATTGCCGTATTGTAATCGACAATATTGTAATTGCCGTGTTGCTCAAAATAATACTTTCTACCTCCAAAAGCAGCATCTGAACCTAGTAATAACTCATTTTTGTATCCATTCTTTTCAAGTATTTGACCTATTGAATAAGTTCCAGGCAAAAAACTTTTATCGCTAATATATTCATTACCTTCAACTGGAATATTTAATGGTACGCCACTCGTTTGTCCAACCATAGCCGCAACTGTCCATCCAGACATTGAAGGCACTAAGAAACCATTGTTATCATTATTTCCGTTAGCAAATGTTAAATTGTTTTCTGCAAGTTCTGTAAGTTCAGGAATTCTTGATTCTTCAAAAGCTCCACCATGTTCCAAATCTTCATAAGTTGTTTCCATGGATTCCATAAAAATATAAATTAAATTTCTTTTCTGTTCAGGAAATGTATACTTTACATTTTCTGGATTCACATAATATTCTTCATATAATTTTGAAGGGTGTGAAACATTATACCAATATTGATCTATACCAACAGCATAGATACAATCTGTTATTCCAAATCCATATATAAATAAACATGCTACTGTCGTAATAATTATTAAAACGTTATTACGTACATGTCTAAACTCTCCTTGTTTAATATCACTACTAATTTTCCAATCTTTAATAATGCAACAAATTAATAAAATGCCTGATACAATACTCGGAATAGGTAAACAATAATCTATAAAACTAGACAAAAAAGAAGTGTCTGTGCCTTGCATCGGCACCATCATATGGAATAATACTTGTTCAAAAGGAATATCTCCAAATGTTAAAGGTACCCATTCAGCAACTTTAACTAATAATAGGCCTAGAAATACTAGTAAAACTGTTAATACGGAAATTATTCTTCGTCTTTTCATAATTTAACCATCCTTTAACTTAAATTTTACACTTGTAAAGTATAACATAAAAAAGCCTTAAAATAAGGCTTACTTTTGAACAAAATTTATTTTTTGTATAAAGAATGATTTAGCTTTCTCAAAAAGCACACTTAAGATTGTACAAAGGCATAAAGTCCATATAACAATCAATAAAGCATTCTTTGGTAAACACGCTATCCATTGCAATCGACATTCTCCAGTAAAAAACATAGAATGTAAAAACCAAATGTTCATACTGTGTTTTGAAAGTATTGTAAATATCTTTGCTTTTTTATTTACTTTACGTGTTATATAAATCAAACTAAATATAAATACTGAAATCATTAATGTTTCAAGGAAATATCCTCTATACCATCCATATCTAGAACGAACAATGATAATTAAGACTAATACTAAAGTTACTATAAAATTAGTTGTGTATTTATTATATGTAGATAAACTTGTTTCTAGTTTTTCAAACACCTGATTTGCCGCAATAATGTAACCAACTAATACAACACCAATATAGAAAAACAAATCACAATTATTAATAATAATAAATATTTCTCTTCCTGTTCGAAGAAGCAAATCTAAATTTTTATTATATAAATAACCCGAAGCTAAAAAAATGAATACAATTTGAAATAGCCACAATTTTGATTTTTTTAGTTTAATAATCAAACCCGCTAGTGCCATGATGATAAAATAGAAAAATACATACCATGCAAAACTAACACAAACTTTACCATCCATCATAGTCAAATGTAGACCAAACATATTAAATAATATTTGTCTGTATGGAGGTAACTCATTTAATACAAATCCAACAATTAAAAACAAGAATGCTATGATCCAATAGTTTATAAACAGATTTTTTACTTTATCAAAACGATACTTTATACTCTTATATTTATCTGAGTTGTAATACATCGTATAACCTGTAATAAACGCAAAAATAGAAACACAGATTTTGGCAAATTGACCAAAAGATTCACAAACATTCCAATCATTGATGATCCAATAATGAATGTCACTCTTTCCGGCAAACCATATAGGGAAAGCCCAGAAATGATGAAATACCATTAAAACAATCGCAACTGCTTTTAAAAAGGTTACATCATCTCTAGACAAAAATTGTTTATTCATTGTTATCCATCAATTTCTTTCAAATAACGTGACAATGCATCCTGCCAAGTAGGTAATGGTTTAAAACCATTTTCTACGAGTTTAGATTTATCTAAACGAGAATTAAATGGACGAGCTGCCTTTGATAAACCATACTCCTCTGTAGTTACAGGATTTACTTTAGTAGTATATCCAGCTTGTTTAAAGATTTCACACGCAAAATCATACCAGCTGATATATCC
>NZ_CAKVKB010000149.1 GCF_934754915.1 uncultured Clostridium sp. | reverse complement strand
CTAAACCTTTAATAAACCTACCACTATCTTTCTTTGAAATAATTTTCGCTGGGATTCCACCAATTGTAACATTATCTTCATCAAAACTTCTATTAACTACTGAATTTGCAGCTATAACACAATTATTTCCTACTCTAATCTGTCCAAATAATTTTGCTCCTGGTCCAATATAAACATTATGTCCAAGTCTAGGCGTATCTGAATTCCCACCACCATTTGCTCCAATATTTACCCCTGAATGAATTCTACAATTTGCTCCAATTTTAGCTCCAGCATTAACTATTACTGTACCATAATGTACAATACAAAGTCCCGGTCCAAATACATTAGCAGGAATAGACCATCCTAGTTTCATTCCTAATTTCTTTATTTTAAATTTATAAAAAGCCTTAAGAATTTTTTTATCTGTGTTTGTATAGTATTCTAACTTACGTAAACTTATGTTAAATGACCACATTTCCCCCAATCTTAACTTTCTAAAGAAAGATACTTTTTTCCCAAATCTAGCATATTCATCACATAATAGATAATATTTTAAATCATCTTTAGTCCTAATCATTAAATCCACCTATCTTTTCTTCCCATTCTTCTTTCCACTAATTTTTTGATAAATTTAAACCTTGTTCTTCACATTATACAACTTATTTAATACAGCTCACAAAAACAGAGGTTGCCATATAACTATTACAAATCTCTTTAGTAATATCGGTAATTTCACATATTATTAATCTTTATCCTAATTCTTTAATCCCTTGTTCACTTAGCCCTATCATTATAACAAAAAACTTAATTTGTATTATAATTAATTATAAAACCATTACTCTCTCTTTTTATAATGAAAATGAATCTTAATAAAATATCTTTTCCATATTACTCAACTAATACTTTACCCCCTTATTTATTAACTCATAAATATTAACATTTTTATATTCACAAATATTCTCTAACTGCAAATCATTTCCGCTATTTAAAATATTATTAATACCTAATCCATTAGAATCTGTTCCCCAAATATGTTTTAAGTCACTTGATTCACTCTTCACTAACACAACTGGAACATTGTTTAATAACTCCATAACCTTTAACCATAAATCATCAGCACATAAGCTTGTTTTTTTGATTCCCTCTATATCATTCCACTCTTTATAAAGACAATTTGGTGGGTATAAAATACCTGCACACCCTGTAGCTACCAACTCTAACGATTCTTCATTTACAATATCTCGTATATTATAATCCCAACTTAAATATGGTAAAACCTTATTATCTTTACCAAATTTAATTCTATGAACTCTTTTGGCTGAAACTGCTTTGGGATGTTTCAAATAAGAATTATATAAATCCTTAACCATATTCTTATCATAAATAATATCATCATCTATTGTAATAATAACACTATCTGGAAACTGCTCCATTGCATAAAAATATTTCTTATGTGAGCGTATATCATCATCCACAAGAGTTATCTTTACTCCCTGTTTCCTAATTGTATCAAAAATATGACCATCAGTATTATCAAATTGTTTTTTACTTAAATAAAGCATAATAGCATCTGGCTGTTTACTTTGCCTAACAATACTACCTACAACTAATGGTAGGCATTTGACGCGATCTGGATAAGTAGTAAATGAAACTATAAGTTTAGGATCATTAATATCTTTTTGAATTAATTCAGGTTTATGAAGGTAATACGGAATATAAGATATATATGACATTATTCTTTTTACAAAGAGCCATACTACACGAAGCCCCCTATATATTACATTGTTCTTTTTCATAAATTTCTCCTCTCCATAAATCTAAAATATGATTGTTATAATTTATTCATAACAGTTCTCCACTGTTCTGTTATTTTTTCATCTGTAAAATCTTTTACTCTACTATTTGATTGGTAAAAATACCTTTTACGCAGTTCATCATCAGAAAGTATCTTTACAATCGCGTCAGCCATTATTATTTCTTCTGGGGTGATTGGGTCCGTAGCACTATAACGCTTTCCATCGCATACCGGTATTAATATTCCATTTTTAGCTTCTAGTATTGAATCCTTAACACAATCTTTATAAGAAGTACCTGGAGCCAGTAACTCACGAGGACCAACCATACAGTCTGTAGAAACAATAGGTAAACCGCATGCCATTGCTTCTAACAGAATATTCCCAAACCCTTCAAAATTTGAAGAAAATACAAATAAATCACTTTTTCTTAAATAATAATAAGGATTTCTATGATACCCTATGAGCTTTATATTATCAATAAGTTTTAAATCTATTATTAATTGAGAAAGATACCTCTCTTCTTCTCCTTGACCCAAAATTAAAAGTTTTGCATCAGGAATTTGTTCAACAACCCTTTTAAATGCCCTAATAAGATGCCAATGCCCTTTTTGTCCCGTTAGCCTTCCAGCAGTAATAACTGTTTTACCACTATTAAATATAGTATCATCTGTATTTTCAGGTTTAACATTAGATTTCTTCTTAATAGTAGCTACATCACAAGCATTATAAATAACATTAATTTTTTCTGGTTTAGTTCCATAGAAATTAATTAAATCATCTTTTGCTCCTTGTGATAAAGATACAATTGTATCAGCACTATTAAAAATAAACTGGTCCTTTATTTTATTTAATTTATTACGATTCAAATAACTTCTATTATTTCTAACAGATACTATAGTTTTACTATAACGCTTAGTAAGGACATTTAATAAATCTGGTTCGCTTAAAAAACTAATACAGTGAGTTATATTTAAATCCTTTTTATACTTAGCTATTAGCCGTGTAACTCTCATATACCATTTAACTTTTCCTATAATTGTTTTTTGCCACGGCATCTGTAAATCTATTAGAGGTGCTTTAGTACTATATGTACTAACACTTCCATCTAAAACAAGTAGCCAGGCCCTATCTTTTCCTTGATTAAGCTTAGTTGCTAAATTTGCTGCAACACGTTCAGCTCCACCTGATGTTAGACTCTTGGAAATAATAAGAATACGTTTATCCATAAATTATTCTTCCCTCCAATTTTTTATTTTCGAGATGACTTAATATAGAATTCCTTCATAAATTTAATATTTTCATTAATATCAAAGCCATTATCTTTCATAAGTTTCCTTGCCATTTCAGATTTTTCTTCTCTATTAACTCCCACCGATATTTTTTTAATCTCTGTAACCCAATTTTCACTGCCTTGATCAATAGGTATAAATTTGACTAAATCACAAACCTTACATTCCTGAGTTATACGTTCTGATATTATACTTGGTAAACCAACTGCCTGCCATTCTAGCACAACATTAGGAAGTCCCTCAAATAATGAAGGTAATAACATAATATCCATTCCTTGAAGCATTTCTGCTATGTTTTGAATACGTCCTGTGAGTATAACTTTATCTAAAATACCAATTTCGCTTAATTTAGCTTTAACATTATCTCTTTCAGGGCCATCTCCCATTAAAAAATAAATGCAATTAGGATTTAATTCATTATTATTTTTTATAACATCAATAAGGAATGGTAGGTTTTTCTGTATATTTAGATTTCCAACAAAACCTATTGCTGTTTTATCTCCAATATTAAACCTACTACGAACTACCATCCTTTGCTCATTACAAAAATGAAATCTTTTAAAATCCTTTCCGTTATGAATAATAGTAAATTCCCTTTTGCCAAAAAGCCATTTACCTGCATCTTCTCCAACAGCAAATCCATGTGTATAACTTTTATAAAAAATAGGACGAAGTAGTTTATCCATTATTCTATGATCTGCCAATGTATTTCTACTATGAGCTATACGAACCTTAACACCTGCAATTTTTGCAATAAAGAGTTCTATTGACATCATTGCACTACTCCCATGCACATGAATTACATCATATGTTTCTTTCCTAATTATGTAATTCAATTGTTTAATATAAGAAATTAATTTCTTTTTTCTATCTGGAAATTTTAAAACCCGACAACCAGCTACCTCAAACTCTTTTATAACATCAGGTTCATCATTATGAACAGCCGCAATATCTATCTGTATATTACTTTTATCCATAGCTTTCATAAACTCAAGCTGCGTAGTAGTTATTCCTTCTCTTCCTAATCCACCTGTGATTATATTAAGTACTTTTACCTTCATATAACTGCTCCTTTTACCAATGAAACTATTTCTTAATTAATTCGTTAATAATTTTTTCGAAATCATTACAAAATTTTATATTGTTTTTCTTCATTGTAGTAGGCATTATCTTAACAATAGAGTCATAATTAATAATTATTTTTTCTAATTCATTTACTTCTTCAATAACTATTATATTCTTTTGTCTCTTTTCTACTAATTTTGCAAATTCTAATTGATGATCATTTACATGTTCTTCATACTTCTTTACTCTAGGAACTACCACTGGAATCTTGCCTATTTGTAATGGCATAATAAAAGTAGCTGGTCCACCATGAGTAATTACAATACGAGCCTCTTCTATATACTTAATCATTTGTGTATATGAAATAATTTTTTCACATTTACAATTTTTACATACATATGTACTAAATCCTGTTTGAATTACTACCTCTTCTTTTATAACTCCACATTCTTTTAACCTATCTATTTCTTTAATAAGACGATTAAATTGTTGTTCATGAGTGCCTACTGTAACAAATATCATATTTTTCCCTCCCTACAAAATCTTTTTTTAAAAAATACTACCTAGATTAATAGCTTTAGGATAAACCTTTTTTTGCTCGTCCCATTGGACAATGAACTTATCAGCAATAGGATATACTAATCTTCCAGTAAGAGTCGGCTTATCAACCCTATCATATACTTCAATATATATAACTTTTTTACCTTTCAATTTTGCTAAATAAAAAAATGGAACAGCTACAGCTGCACCAGATGATATTATTACATCTGGATTTTCTTTTTTTAATATTGAAGCTGCTAAAAAAGTATTTTTTATAAGATTTTTAATATTTCTATTTGTAGGAAAATAACAAGAATACATCTTTTCTTCTTCTAATATACTTCTTGCATCAGTTTTATCAAAAGTAACCCAGAATCTATCATATTTCTTCCAAAATGGTTTCAACATATATAAATGAGTTAAATGCCCCCCTGAAGACGATACTAAGCAAATCTTTAATGGCTCTTTTTTTTGTTTAACTTCCATTAACCAGTTCTCCTATCTGTTTCTTTTCCATTCAATAAACTTTTTAATTCCCTCTTTAAAAGTAGTTTGTGGATTATATCCTATAGTTTCCCTAGAATGAGTTATATCAGCACAAGTTCTATTAACATCCCCAGGCTGCATTGGTAATCTATTCAGCTTAGCCTTCTTTCCTAAAACCTCTTCTATAGTTTCAACCATTTCCATTAAAGAAACAGTTTTGTCTCCACCAATATTAAATATTTCAAATACCTTCTTATCAGTATTTACATAATTAATACTTCCAACTATTCCATTAACAATATCTTCAACAAAAGTATAATCTCTTGAAGTAGTTCCATCACCATAGAAAGGTATCTCCTTGTCCTCTAATATCAATGACGTAAATTTATTAATTGCTAAATCTGGACGTTGTCTTGGCCCATATACCGTAAAGAATCTTAAACAAGCTATGTTCATATCAAATAAATGATGATACGTATGACATAGAAGTTCTCCTGATTTCTTTGTTGCTGCATATGGTGATATAGGATTATCCACTCTATCAATTTCAGCAAATGGTACTTTTTCATTATTGCCATACACTGATGAACTCGAAGCAAATACAAATTCCTTAACTCCAGTTTCCCTACATCTTTCTAAAAGATTAACAGTTCCTGTTATATTAACATCATAATATAATGATGGATTTTCTATTGAAGGTCTAACACCAGCCATTGCTGCTAAATGCATAATTGAATCTATTTTATTAGAAAAAACTTCTTTTAAAAATTCATTATCTCTAATATCGCCTTCAAAAACTTTATAATTTTCTAAAGATATATTATTTTCAACACAATTTTTTTTAACTTCTTCTACATTATTTCTTTTTATTGCTGGGTCATAATAATTATTAAAGTTATCTATAACTAATACTTTATTTCCTTCTTTTAATAATCTCTCAGATAAGTGAGATCCTATAAAACCAGCTCCACCAGTAACTAATATTGTTCTCATATAATCACTCCATTACTAATCTCTATTAAATAAATCCCTAGTATAAACTTTTTTTTCTACATCAAATAGTTCTTTATCTAATCTATTTGACACTATAATATCAGATATTTTCTTAAACTCCTCTAAATCCCTAATAACTCTAGAGTTAAAGAAACTATCTTCCTTAATCACAGGCTCATAAACTACAACTTCAATTCCCTTAGCCTTAATTCTCTTCATTATTCCTTGAATAGAAGAAGCTCTAAAATTATCAGAATCAGTTTTCATAGTTAATCTATAAACACCTACAGTCTTAGGATTTTTCTTAATGATTTGTTCAGCAATAAAGTCCTTTCTAGTTCTATTTGCTTCAACTATTGCTCCAATAATTTCATTAGGAACATCAGCATAATTTGCTCTTAATTGCTTAGTATCCTTAGGTAAGCAATATCCCCCATAACCAAATGAAGGATTATTATAATGAGTTCCTATTCTTGGATCTAATCCAACACCTTCAATAATTTGCTTAGTATTTAATCCATGCATTTCAGCATAAGTATCTAATTCATTAAAATAAGCAACTCTTAAAGCTAAATATGTATTAGAAAAAAGCTTAACTGCTTCTGCTTCAGTACTATCTGTAAATAATACTGGAATATCTTCCTTTATAGCTCCTTCTTTTAAAAGATTAGCAAACTTTTCTGCCCTTTCACTTTGTTCACCAACAATTATTCTTGAAGGATGAAGATTATCATATAAAGCCTTTCCTTCCCTTAAAAATTCTGGTGAGAAAATTATGTTGTCAGTTTCAAACATTTCTTTTACTCTTTTTGTATATCCAACTGGAACTGTAGACTTAATTACCATAGTTGCTTCTGGATTAATAGATAATACATTTGCAATTACAGCTTCAACACTTCTTGTATTAAAGTAGTTCATTTCCGGATCATAATTTGTTGGTGTTGAAATAATTACAAACTGCGCATCTTTATATGCTTTGTATACATCTGTAGTTGCTACTAAATTTAATTCTTTATTTGATAAGTAATCTTCTATTTCTTTATCAACAATAGGTGACACCCTATCATTAATCATATCTACCTTTTCTTGAATAATATCTACTGCAACTACTTCATTATTTTGAGCTAATAAAATTGCATTAGATAACCC
>NZ_CAKVKB010000148.1 GCF_934754915.1 uncultured Clostridium sp. | reverse complement strand
TATCAAAATATATAGATGAGGAATTTAATAATGAAATTTTAAAAGAAACTGTTAATTACATTCAAAATGAAAGAAAAGCTGAAATTGATGATTCATCTTTTAATATGGAAGATAAAAATTCCAAAATCAACATTATAGACAAAGGAAAATTTAATGTCTATGATTATATGTATTTCAAGGATTTTTTAAATGACATTTCATGGGAAGGGTCCTATGTAGAATGTGAAACTATTGATGAAGAAAAACCTTATCTTTATAAAAAGACTTATAAATATATGCCTAAGGATATTGGTGAAATAATTTATGAAAAAGTAAAATATAATATGGAACAGAAAAAAGGAATTATATATAAAGAATTTAAAAAAAATTATACTGATTCAAAATTTCTGTTTGAAAGTGTGCGTTTCTATAAAAGAACAAGAGATGGAAAAGAATATTATGATATAAATGAACAAGAATTAAATTGTGATAAGAAAAAAAGCCTGGAAGAGAGAATTAAAACAGAACTTGGAAATACATTTAAAAGTAAATGGGCAAGTTTTACAAATTCAAAGATGTTAAATATTGAAAATGAATTTATGCTGGATGTATATGACAGAGGATGCAGGCTTTTAAATCTAAATAATGAATATTATACAGAATGTGTTTATGAAAATCATAGTTTGGAAGAAGAAACACTTATAAAACTCATGAAAAAAAATTGCATTAATGTGAATTCGCATATTGAAGGAATTCAGAAACTAAAGATGAAGGTAATGAATTCATTAGACAGAAGACTAAATGATCTTATTAACATGAAAATATATAAAAGACATGAATATATGGATGATTTTTTAACTTCTGCACGAAAAATTGTATTTGGATATTATCAAAGTCTATATGAAAGAAGAAATAAAAAATACCTTAAAACAAAGGAAAACATGATTCTTAAATTAATTGAGAGAATGGCCATAACTGAAAATACCATATATTCAGAATACAAATCTGAAAATGAGAAAGCACCATCAATTAAAGAACTTATGGAGTTTGAAGACTGTATACCATGGATTTGTTACAAAGGATCTTTATGGACAGCAGAAAATATATATATAAAGAAAAAAGCAAAAGATGAGCTTAAAGAAATAATATTTGATAATCCTATAGATGAATATGAAGATGTGAAATACATGGAAAGACATTTTTATCTTCATGTTGGAGAAACAAACACAGGAAAAACCTATTCCAGTATAAAAAGACTCATGGAAGCAGAAACTGGAGTATATCTTGCACCTTTAAGGCTTCTGGCTCTTGAAATACAGGATAAGCTTAATAGTGAAAATGTTCCTTGTTCTCTCCTTACTGGTGAAGAGGAAGATATAATTTTGCATGCTGCTCATATATCCTCTACAATTGAAAAACTTAGGACAGATGTATCATATGAAGTATGTGTTATAGATGAGGCACAGATGATAAGTGATCCCCAAAGAGGATGGGCATGGACTCGTGCAATTATTGGTGTCCTTTCTCCAGAAGTTCATATCTGCATGGCTCCTGAAGCATTAAATATAATAATAAAGCTTATTGAAGAATGTGGAGATACTTATGAAATCATTCACCATAAAAGAGATACGGAACTTATATTTGAAGATAAAACATTTAATATTGATACAGATGTAAAGCCAGGTGATGCTCTTGTTGTATTTGGAAAGAGGAAAGCTCTTGCTGTTTCTGCAGAACTTCTTCAAAAGAACATAAAAACAAGCATTATATATGGTTCTCTTCCTTATTCCACAAGAAAAAAGCAGTTTGAAAGATTTTTAAGCAATGAAACTGATGTAATAGTATGTACTGATGCCATAGGTATGGGGGTAAATCTTCCTATAAAACGTATAGTATTTCTTGAGACTAAAAAATATGATGGAATTTCACTTAGAAAACTTAAAGTTTCTGAAATAAAACAAATAGCAGGTAGAGCTGGACGTAAAGGAATCTATAACAAAGGATATGTAGCAGCTGCATGTGATTTAAATTTGATAAGAAATGCTTTAAAAGCAGAAACAAAGCCAATTGAAAAATGCTTTACAGGAATTCCTGATTCACTCCTTAATATAGACATAGATCTTATAGACTCACTTAAAACATGGAGCTCTATGTCTTTGAATGGAATTTTTGCCAAAACTGATGTCACAAGAATAATTTATCTTTTAAATAGACTGAAAAAATTGAAGTTAAATATTTCAAAAAAAGATGCTATAAAAATGGCAACAATACCTTTTGAGGAAAACAATAAAACTGTATATGCTTTGTGGGAAGAATACTGCAGAATGTACAGCAGTGGAATAGTAAATTTAAAAAGACCTTCTATTTCTCAAAACATAAGCTCAAAAAAGCAATTAGATGATTTAGAAAGTTATTACAAATCCCTCGATCTTAATTATTCTTTCGGGAAAAATTTTGATATAGTTATTAACAATGAATATATATCAAGTGAAAAAGAAAAAACTGCTAATAAAATAAATGATCTTCTATTAACAAAACTTCTCGATCATGAAAGAGTCTGTAGTTTATGCAAAAGAAAGCTTTCATGGGATTATCCTAATGATATATGCAGAAAATGCAGAGATTCAATGATGGAAGCCAAAAAAGAAAAGTTAAAATATATTTCATCAAAAAATATAAGAAGAAGGTCAAGAAAAAGAAGACATAGATAAATTTATAATATAATCTATATATGTTCTAATAATAAAACTGCATAATAATTAAAGAAATCCCTGCAAAGATTTCATCCTTCAACGTACATTATCAATTGTACATTGCTAATTGGAACATATATGTTATTAAATTGGAGAAAACAGTGAATAGAAATGTTAAATCAATATATCCAGAATATTTGAGTAATTTTAAATGTATTGGAGGAAAATGTGAAGACACATGCTGCAAAGATTGGACTATATACATTGATAAAAATACATTTGGGCAATATAAAAATATTGAGGATATAGACTTAAATAAATACATAAATAATAATATAATTAGGCATAATACCTGTAAAAATGAAAATTCAGATTATGGACATATAAAATTAAATGATTCAAATATATGCCCATTTTTAGACAAAGATAATTATTGTATGATTCAAAAAAAATTAGGTGAAAGTTATCTAGGGAACGTATGCACAAACTTTCCAAGAATAATAAACAAAATTGATCATACATATGAAATATCTTTAGATGTATCATGTCTTGAAGCAGCAAAAATTATCCTTCTTAACAAAGAAAAAATGAAATTTATGCAAGGAAATACTATACTGAAAAATGACATGATAAATGATACCATTGATACTAAAAACAGAAACATGGAATATTCAAATGAAAGATATGTTAAACAGCTTAGGAATGTCAGCATTGAAATTATGCAGAACA
This sequence comes from uncultured Clostridium sp., assembly GCF_934754915.1. Classification (GTDB taxonomy): domain Bacteria; phylum Bacillota; class Clostridia; order Clostridiales; family Clostridiaceae; genus Clostridium. The sequence continues at coordinate 4,007 of NZ_CAKVKB010000148.1, read as the reverse complement.
GAGTTTTAAGAATTGATGAGAGATTTGCAATGCTTGGACATTTCCTTCATGGTGCAATAAGAGAACTTACATATAATTATTTTCAAATATATGACTATATAGAAAGCTATAATACGGATTCTTTAATATCAACAATAGATAAATCTTTTATGGATTATATGATGCAGATATCATTTTTTAGAAAATTAGTGCGAATGCTTTATGATGAAAAATTTAATATAAGCATAAATTTAAAAAATATAATCAATACTGCTATAGAAGGATTTCAATTTAATAATGGACAAAGTATGATTGATAAACAGGATAAATATGTATATGCATATACAGAATTCCATAAAAATATATTATCTAAATATAGCTATATATTTGAAAATTATATAGTCAACCATATTTTTAAGGAACTTTTCCCATTTTCAAACAGTGATGTTGTATTTGATGACTATATAATGCTTGTAATAAGATATTCATTTGTAAAATTTATTTTAATAGGAAATACACTTGCACATAAAAATGAAAAAATTACAGAGGAAGATATTATAAAAGTGATTCAAGTATTTTCTAAAGAAATAGAACATAATGAACAATATCTATCTGATGTAAGAAAATATTTAAAAAGAGATGAATTATATACTGAGCGATTTGCAGGTATATTATTATAAATCATTATAACTGTCCCTAAAATATTCAATTACAATTTGCAGTATACTCAATATTTTAGCGACAGTTTTTTGTTGTACAGAAATTAGATTCTTATTTGTAATTAAGAAATTGAAGTACCTATAACATTTTCAGCAATATTTGTAGAATGATCACCGATTCTTTCCAAGTCATTAATAAGGTCAAGGAAGATAGCTCCTTCATTGGCATTACATTTTCCATCGTAAAGTCTTGCTATATGTTTTTCTCTATAATTTTTCTGATATAAATCAATAGTATCTTCAATTTCATTTATAGTTTTTGCTTTTTCAATGTCTTTTGATGAATAAGAAGTTATTGCAATATTTAAAGCTTCCATAACAGCTGAAAATATTTCGTTTATTTCATATAAGGCATCACTGCTGTATTTTAGTTTTTTTCTCTTTTTTTCAACAGCCAGATCTGCTATGTTTTCTGCATGATCTCCAATTCTTTCAATATCTATAACAACATGAAATGTAGATGCTACAATAACTTTTTCTTTATCTGACAATACACATTTTGAAAGTTTTACAAGATATGTAGTTATTGATTCTTCAAGAATGTTTATGAGCTTTTCGTTTTCATAAACCTGCTTTATCATCTCTTCATCATTATTTAAAAATCCATCCATAGCAAGCTGAACATTTTTCTTAGCCTTTTCTGCCATTCTTATTGTTTCTTTTATAACCTGTCCTGCAGCAATTACAGGAGTTTCTAAAAATCTGCTGTCAATGAATTTAGGACCCATTTGTTCAATAGGATCGTCATTTGGTATTATTTTATTTACCAATTTAATTATATAATTTCCAAATGGAAGAAGAATTGCAGTGTTTGTAATGTTAAAAATAGTATGTGCATTTGCTATCTGTCTGCTTATATCACTGCTTGTTGAAGCAACAAAATTTCCTAGAATGCCTAAGAAAGGTATGAATATTATTGTTCCTACAACATTAAAAATCAAATGAAGAAGAGCAGCTTTATGTGCTGTTTTATTCGTTCCTATACTTGCAAGAAGAGCAGTAACACATGTACCAATATTACATCCAAATAATATTGGTATTGCAAGATTGATTGTTATTGCACCAGTTGAAGCAAGAGCAATTAAAATACCAGTAGTAGCTGATGAACTTTGAATAAGTGCAGTTAATGCAAGACCAACTATAATTCCAATAATCCAGTTGTCACCAATAGCAATAATAATATCTGTAAACTGAGGCCATGTTGAAATTGGCTCCATTGCAGAACTCATTGCTCCCATACCAGTAAAGAGAATACCAAATCCTAAAATTATATTTCCTATCTCAATTCTTTCTTTTACTTTTGCAAACATTACAATTGCTGCACCTGCAAAAACAAATATCGGTGCAATCTGATCAAGTTGAAAAGCAACCAACTGTGCTGTTATAGTTGTTCCAATATTAGCACCCATAATTACTCCAAGAGATTGGGATAATGTCATAAGTCCTGCGTTTACAAATCCTACAACCATTACAGTAGTAGCACTGCTGCTTTGAATTATGGCTGTAACAGCCGTACCAATAAGTACTCCCATAACACGATTTGTTGTAACTTTTTCTAATATGTTCTTTAAGCTTTCACCTGCAGCATTTTCAAGACCATCTCCCATAAGTTTCATTCCGTATATGAACAGACCAAGTCCACCCATAAGTTCAATTAATATTTTTAGCATATTCGTCTATACTCTCCTTATATATAATATTCATAATTAAATTTTAACCAAAATTTATACAAATGTTAACAAAAAAGCTCATTTTTAACTTACTTTTAACATTAACATTTTATACAAATATGTGTTTCTATTTACACTTGATAAGTCACACTTATACATATACTATGATATAGATTTGAAATATAATTTAACATTCCTCCAACACATGTAAATAAAAAATCTGTTTTGCAGACTTTGTATTTCTGCCCCTTTCTAAAGTTATCCACAGATTGTACAAATATATAGTTTCTTATGCCTGTGCCACAGAAACCTTAAAGAGATTTTTACTTTTACATTGTTAATTGTGCATTGAATATATATATATGCCTTAAAATTGAATATTTTATATACTGTGTTATAATAAAATGAAACATATATTGAAGCGACTCATAAATTATTTCTAGAGGTATTTAAAATGAAAATAAATAAAAAAACAGTTCTATTGATTTTGGAAAAGATGATATATGGACAATCCTTTTCAAACTGGCACCACCAGTTATGCTTGCACAATTAATACAGGCTTTATACAATATTATAGATAGTTATTTTGTTGGAAAATATTCAGAAGATGGATTAACAGCGCTATCTATAATATACCCGTTACAATTACTGACAATTTCTTTGGCAGTAGGAACTGGAGTTGGAATTAACACACTTATAGCACATTATCGTGGAGTACGAAAAGAAAAGGAAAGTGAAGAAGCAGCTGGAATAGGAAATATTCTGGCATTTATAATGTGGATATCCTTTGCAGTTATTTCTTATCTGTTCATGCCTTATTACGCAGAAATGTCTACAAATTCTGAATCAGTAATAAATGAAGTCATTAAATATGGAAGAATAGTAAGTGTATTCAGTATGGGAATGTTTTTTGAAAGTATCTGGACTAAAGTTCTTCAAGCTGGAGGCAATATGAAACTTCCTATGGCTGCTCAGATTGTGGGAGCAGTTGTAAATATTATTCTTGATCCTTTATTAATCTGGGGATTTGGAATAATACCTGAATTAGGAATCGCTGGTGCAGACATAGCAACTGTACTTGGACAGGTATCAGCAGCACTTATTGTAATGTCAGAAGGATGTAAAAGGGTTCCAGAACCTTCAAAGTACATAGGATACATAAAACAAATTTATTATTTTGGTTTTCCTAATATATTGATGCAATCTGCATATACATTTTATATTTTAGGATTAAATCTTATTTTAAAACAATTTTCTGATCAGGCAGTGACAGCACTTGGATTATATTATAAATGGCAGACATTCTTCTTTATTCCTCTTGGAGCAATGCAAACATGTATTGTACCTATACTTAGCTTTAATAATAGCGCTGGATATATAAAACGATGCAAAAAAACTTTATCTAACTCAATATTATTTGGCTTTATGCTGATGCTTGTTGGTACCTTATGTTTTGAATTTATTCCTAAACAGATGCTTTCAAATGATATAGATGTATTGACTATCGGGACACATGGTTTTAGAATAATTGGAATGTCATTTATTCCTATGGTTACATCACTTATATTCCCAGTGTTTTTTCAAGCAATTGGCTGTTCTATGAAAAGTGCAGTTTTGACAATTCTCAGAACTGTAATAC
>NZ_CAKVKB010000147.1 GCF_934754915.1 uncultured Clostridium sp. | reverse complement strand
ATCAAATATGGCAGAACTTCTATTTGAAGAAAATCGTAAAGATAAAGCACTTCTACTATATATAACTGTTTTATATTATGATTTAAGTGGTTTGGATAACAATAATATTTTACTTGATTTTGACCAATTATTTATTGCTCCAAGTTTAGTGGATATAATTATAAGTTTAAAAGATTATTATAATGAAAATCTTGTTGAAACTTCACCATTTATTAATCAGCTTCCATTTTCATATTTTTCAATTGATACCTTTAAAAAAATTTTGAATGACTTATTTTCTAATGGGAATATAAATTTAGATAATTATAAAAAATATAAGCAAAAATATAGATTTTGAATAAAATAAGCCATTAAGTATAGAAGCTATAAACAACTTGAGACATAGTCTTGCTCACAGCACTACTGGTCAAGCAGATAAATGGGATTGTGAACAAATATTTGGATTAATAAAAATATTAATTGATACCTTCTTTTAAACATAAGATGGATTTAAGCCAGTAACTAATTCAAGGTACTTGTAAATCTCCATTTCATCTTCAGCATTACCAAATTCAGCTTCAACCCCAAATAATGCATTCATTATAGTTTCTATTTGGGATTCACTTAATTTTATATTGTAAATCATATAACTCACACTCCATTAATAATATATTTATATTATAACATCATTAAATTTAATAAACTAAAAATCATAAGAAATACATAATACAGATTGGAGATGTTTCTAATGGAAAATGATAATGAAATCAAAAATTTACTAATGCAGATACTTGAAAATCAAACTAAGGCAGAAATGAAAATTGACAAATTAGAACAGAAAATAAATAAGAATACACTACTTCTTGAAAAAGCAACTGACAATATTAAACTTTTAGCTGAAGGTCAAGAAACTATTGTTAATCAAATCGGTACTTCCTCTGATGAAAGCAATAATACCTTAAATAATAGACTTGAAGTCATAGAACTTGCAACAAGATCAATTTCAAAAGATGTTAAATTTATTAAGCATAAAATTCATGAAACTGAAGAAGATGTTTTTGATATAAAAGATCATCTTAAAATTATAAGATAAATAAAAAAATCACTGCAATATGAACAATGAAAATGAATTAAATTCTTTAAATAAATGAAAGTGGGTAATTTTTATTGAGAAATAAAATTGAAATTTTTAAAAATGAAGAACTTGGAAATGTAAGAACACTATTTATTAACAATGAATGTTGGTTTATTGGTAAAGATGTTGCTGAATGTCTAGGATACAAAGATACATCTGATTCATTAAGAACTCATGTTGATGAAGATGACAAAGGGGTAGGTGAAATACCTACCCCTGGCGGAAAACAACAAATGATATTAATAAATGAAAGTGGAATGTATTCTTTGATATTTAGTTCAAAACTTGAAAAAGCCAAAAAATTCAAACGTTGGGTTACAAAAGAAGTCTTACCTTCAATTAGACAACATGGACTATATATTACAGATGAACTGCTACAAAATCAACAACTACTAGAAGATAAAATAAGTGAATTAAAATATGATAATAAAAGATTGATAGAAGAAAAATCAGAAATAGAAAAACAAAATAAGGAGTATTTATCACAGGAGCATACTCTTTTCACGCTCTCAATACAAACTGGAATTAATAAGTCATATTTACCATCCTTAACAGTTCAAATCCTTAGAAACTTTCTAAAATCTAATAATAACTTGATTATTGACACCAAAGATAACTATTTTGTTCTAAAAAATACTCCAGTATTAAACGAAATGAAAAAACTAATTATAAACAAAAATGATAGACAAAAGATCTTATATATTGTTGGTGTAAAGATTATAGGTAATCTTATTTATATACCGACTAAATTTTTAGATGAAAATTATATACCATTAGAAAGTTGTTTAAATTATGAATAGAATGGAGATGTGATATTAATGAAAATTGCAATCTATACAAGAAAATCCAAGTTCACTGGAAAAGGCGAAAGTATAGAAAACCAAATATTAAAGTGCAAACAATTTATACAATTTAAATTTGATATTAATCCTGATGAAAATACAGAAGTATTTATTGATGAAGGATTTTCAGGGAAAAATGAAAACAGACCTCGATATCAGGATATGATAAAAAAAGTAAAAAATAAAGAAATTGATAGCATTATAATATACCAACTTAATAGACTTGGGAGAAATGCTCGAGACATACATAATACTATGCAGATGTGTGAAGATTTAGGTTGTGTCATATATAGTGCTACAGAAGGCTTTGACAGCTCCACTAGTTTTGGTAGAGCAATTATAGGTATACTTGCTAGTCTTGCACAACTAGAGCGTGAGCAGCTTGCTGAACGTGTCAGAGATAATATGTATACTCTTGCTAAGATGGGTAGATGGCTTGGAGGTCAATCTCCTTTAGGTTTTGATGGTACACGAGAATATTATATCGATGAAAATGGAAAAGAACGTTCTATAACGCAACTAAAACCCAATAATGATGAATTAAAAATAGTTAAAGCTATATATGAAAAATATTTATAAGAAAAATCATTGTCTCAAGTTGGAAAATGGGCATTAATGAATAATTTTAAAGGTAAAAATGGTGGGAATATTGATAAATCAACTATTGATGTTATCCTTAAAAACCCTGTATATGTTAAATCAAATAAAGACGTATTTGAATATCTTAAAAACAACGGATATGAAGTATTTGGTGAACCCAATGGGAATGGATTATTAAGATATGGCAAAAGCAATAGTAAAGAAGATATAAACATTGCTGCTACTGCAAAACATAAAGGTATAATTAATGCTGATGACTGGATTGAAATACAAAAAACATTAAAAGAAAATACAGAAAAAGCTCCTTCTATTGGAAAATCCAAGACAGCTCTGCTTACAGGATTGCTACAATGTAAGTGTGGTTCCAATATGCAGGTGCGTTATGGTCAGCCTCGTAAAGATGGTACTCGCCAACATTATTATATCTGTACCATGAAAATTAATTCTGGTGGTACCAGGTGCAACAGTAAGAATATAAATGGTTCTCTATTCGAGAAAAAGCTTATAGAACATTTAAAAACATATAGCAAAGAAAAATTGATACAACAACTAACAAAAACTTTAAATGAAAGTAAAGAATTAGAGAAAAACTTAAATATAGAATCAATAGATACTGATATTGAGGCAGCAAACAAATCAATGAGATCTATAATTGAAAATCTAAAAAGAACAACTGAAGAATCAATAGTAAAAGTTCTTTTTCAAGAAATGTCTCAAATACAAAAAACAATAAAAGATTTAGAAGATAAAAAACAAACTCTTCTTGAAGATCAATCAGAAATAGTACTATCTCAATCAGAAATTATTAATATAGTTAATCTTTTAGATGACTTTTTAAATTCATATGATTCACTTACATTTGAAGAAAAGCAAAAACAACTAAAAGTATTAATAAATAAAATCATCTATGATGGCATTAAGATTCATGTTGAATTTAGGCTTAAAAAAAAACTAGATAGTATATTCAATATACTGTCTAGCCTATTTTTAAAGTATAAAACATGTCAAACTAGTCTAACACGCTTCTGTATGACCTACAAATAGTCCGCTCTTTTCTCCTGCACAGAATAAATTATCTACTCCTGATACCTTCATATCATTAGTTCTAGGTGCTACTGATAAATACCTTATTGAATTTCCCTTGCTTCCTGCATATGGGTCTACATACTTTGCATTTTCAAGACCTTTTATTTTTCTTAACTTCTTTAATGGATAATAAGTAGTCATCAATTTAGCATGCCCAGTATCCAAAAGTATAATATTTTCTGCAAATTCCTTCAATGCATACTGCTGGCATACTTTTGTTTCAAGTTTTCCATAGTTAATATCTTCCTTTGGAACTTTTAAAACAACAACACCTTTGGTTTCAAGTTCATTTCTTATTTCTTCTGAAAGACTTTCCTTTGCAAGTTTACATGAACCTGACATTGCACCAAGAATGTCATCTCCTCTTTCTCCCTGTATATCATCTACACCGCATCTCTGGCTTATGCTTATTCTTGGTCCAAAAGCAGGACATCTCAAAACACACATTGAACATCCATTTCCATATCTGAGGCAGTTTCCCATAGGTCCTGTTGTTCCAGTTGTTTCAATAAAAACATCACCATCAATATAAGTATCATCACTCAAATAGACACCGTTAATTTTTCCGCTTACAAAATTTACATCATTAACTCTTGATTCCATCATAAGGTTTATGCCCATTGATTTAAGATACTTGCTTACTTCACCTTCAATCATATTTACATTATATAATGTTGCATGTTTATGTCCTGGGAAATCTACATTTTTATGGACTGATACTCTGTCTGTTATCTTTATAAGATCTCCGCCTCCAAGTGCTATCAGTTCTTCAGATGCAGTATATCTTCCATTGTTCCTCATTATGCCGCCTACATTTCCTAATCCTAAAAGAAGATCTGTCTTTTCAATTACAGTAACATCTGCTCCTGCTTTTTTTGCTGATATTGCTGCAGCAGCTCCTGACCAGCCACCACCAATAACAATAACCTTCATATAAATCTCCTCCCCTCAAAAATAGCTCTTGGATCAGCTTGTTCCTTGCAGAATCTCTTTACCCTGTGACCTGCAAATCTTGCTGTACATGCACCGCATATTCCTTCTCCACAACACATTTTGAAATTATTACAGCATGAAAGTGTTACATCATTTCTTCCCAGTTCATTTAAGTAATCTATAACATTATAAGTAAGAATATCAGCTCCTGCCATATGAATATATTTAACTCCATCATTAATTCCATCCCTTATTATGACTTTTGCATATTCAGACAGTTTACCTCTTTCAAGAAGATTCTTTTCTACAATATCTAAATCATATTCCTTTAAAAATTCACTGGCAAAGTTTTCATTAAAACTTCCTAAATCAAGTACTGCTGTAATTCTATTTTGCTTAGAACTAAGCTTTCTTATTACAGGCATCATTGGCGCAAGGCCTATTCCTCTTGCAAGAATAAGAACTTTATTGTTATTCTGTGCTTCAATATTTTTAAGGCCAAATACTCCATTCCAGTATGGCCCTCTTATTGATATGTTTTCATTTTCCTTTGTATTTAAAAGTTTGCTGGTCTTTATTCCCCTTATCTCTATGGCAATAGTTATAACATCATTCTCTATATCACTATTCATTATTGAAATAGGTACATCAAAATATTTATTTTCATCAGTCTGTATAAAAATATAACTTCCTGGTTTTACAAGATCCAAAACAAGTTTATGAGGTGCATTAAATTTTATCATTAATACCTTATCCTCATAATTTTTTACTTTTATAACCCTGCATTTATAAGTTTTACGTCCTTCCTTTGCCTTATTTCCATTATTATAAAGTTCCTGATATACACATACTCCTTTCCAGTTCAGACAGTCACAAAAACATTCTTCCTGACACTGTGAACATACAAGACACTGGCCATTTTCCGCTAATTTGCAAGGGCAGTATTCTGTCCCTAAATCAATACATTGTACAGGCTCTTTTATCATTTTCTCTCCTTCAGATAAAATTGCTTCTAGTATTAGATTATTTAAATTTTTCTAAAGTGCTACAAATATTTTTTAACAGCATTCATTTAATAATAGATTCCTCTCATAAATTTCATTTGTTGTTAAAAATGGTACTTATCAAATTGACATAAACCTCAATCTTCCCAAAACAAATATTACGTAATACTTTTCCAGATAATCTTAAATAAATATGTATGAAGTTATTTTCTTTGCAAATTCCATACTCTTTTTCATGATAGTTTCTCCTGTAATATACTAATGTAATATACTAAATACTCTACTTCATAAAGTTAAACAGATTCTTGTTCTATATAATATTTATGTTTTTATGGTATTACACAAGATATCTGTTCTTTATCTTTGTTGAAAAAGTTTCTAACAATATTGCACAAATTACTATAGCAATTGTTATAAATCCTACTTCTACTACATTAAAATAGAAATTGCTTGCCATAAAGAGTTCAAAGCCTATACCTCCTGCACCTGCTGCTGCACCCATTGCAACACCATTTGTAAAATTGATTTCAAATCTCATAAATGTCCACACTAAAATATAGCTTATTGAAGATGGTATTACAGCTTGAAATACTATCTGCCACCAGCTTGCACCAGTTGCTTTCAATGCTTCTATTGTTCCTTCATCCAGTTCTTCAAAAGCTTCGGAATAAGCCTTTATAAGATATCCTATGGTGTGGAATGTCATACCTATTATTGCTGCTTCACTTCCAAGACCTGCAGTTACAGCAAATATCAATACCCATAATACTGTTGGAACAGCTCTTATAAATGAAACAATGCTTTTTATAATATTTGAAGTCATAGGTGTAGATAAGTTTTTTGCTGCAAACAGCCCAAGAATAAGTGCTGCTACAGCACCAATTACAGTAGTCAAAAATGCCAATGCAAATGTTATTGCTATCTGATAAACTGCTTCTTCAAATGTAATATGTGAAGGTCCTGCATGCATAAACATATCTTTTAAGTTTTCTAATGTTTGTGAAACTGCACTTCCAAATTCTAATTCTTTATAGTCAAATGTCATAAATCCCAATATAGTTATACCTAAAAGTACTATAAGCGTAAGTCTCACATATTTTGTAGATTTATCATTTTACTTAATTTTGATTTTTCCAGACATACTTTTATTTATATGAAATTCCAATGGCTTCATTTTCGTTTCCATCATAAGATAACCCTCCTTACATTATTTGATATTAACTCTATAAAAAATACAGCTATAACTATTGTTATTACAACCAGACTTGCTACTCCATAATTCATATTTTTATAATAAAGATCAAATATAAATCCTATTCCAGTTCCAGTAAGTATTCCAATAAGAGTACTGCTTCTTATATTTGTTTCTATCATATAAAGTATCCAGCTTATCATCTGACTCATGCTTGATGGAATGACTGCCTGAAATACAATCTGTGAATATGATGCTCCACTTGCTTCAAGTGCTTCAATTGCATCACTGCTTGATTCATCTATTGTTTCAATAAATGCTCTTGTAAGTATTCCGAAAGATACAAAAAACAAAGCAAAATATCCAGTTAAAATATTCTGGCCAAATGATAAAAGAAAAATCATTGCCCATACAGCATCAGGAACATTTCTTGAAACTGATGCTGTAAGCCTGCTTATAGTGCTAAATATAGTGTTTATCTTTGTCACCTTTGATCCCATTACTCCAAAATCGAGTAGGTGAACCTCAGAAATAATTTTCTGAGGTCTTTCCTCTCACAGAACCGTGCGTGCAATGTCGTCAACTTAAGCAATTTAAAAATATAGATTATAATTATTTTTATATGGTATATTTAAATTTGTTTTAAAA
>NZ_CAKVKB010000146.1 GCF_934754915.1 uncultured Clostridium sp. | reverse complement strand
ATTTTCTTTAAAAATAAATATAAAGAACGTATTGGAAGTCCTATTATTACAACAGGAAACGAATTAATAAAGCAGCAGATTGCAGATTTTTCTGCTGAACTGAATCTGGATGAGCTATATAATTATATTCATGAAGTAAAAAAGAATACAGAAGATATTTTAATAACATTAGAATATAAGCAGCTTAAAAGAAAAATGACAGACATAGATAAAAAGAAAGTGCTTGATCTTGAAGTTGTAAGTCAGGATGAAAATGCATACTGGCTTGTGGATTATTGGTGTAAAAAGGATATTAAAGGATTGATTCAAATGCCGTTTTCAAGACATTGGATTATGCATATAGAAGCATGCTGTCGTATAAAAAATAAGATACATCAAGTATAGATAATGAAAAACACATTATGAATAATATTTTTGAAAATTAAATATGAAAATTCAAATGGAGTGATTTTATGAAAAAATGGTATGATGAAGAATATGAATTTGAAATTCAAGTAACAGGATTTTTAAGAGGGGACCATACAGAGCATTATTGTAGAAATGGTGAAGAAGTTGGAGATAAATATACTTGTACTTATGGATGCCCTGTAAATGCAGATGGTCAAGGGATTTGTTCAAAGACAATGATGATGTTGTATCCAATTATGGAAGCTGTTCGAAGTGGTGGAGATTTACAGAACATTGGAGGCGATGGCAGATACAGCAAAACTGTTGTATGTCCAGATGGCTGTGTAATATTCAGTCTGACAGCAAAAAAACTTGGAAATGAGAATTTTTATAAGGGAAGATTTTTTGAAGAATAGAAAAAGGCAGAGGATAATAACATGACTGAAAAGAGCATTGATAATAAAATATATTGGAATAAAGTTTATAAGGAAATAGGAAATGTTAAACCTGTTTATGACTTATGGCTGGATAAATATAAAGAAATATTGGATAAAGGAAGAGATGTCGGGATAATAGATCTTGGATGTGGAAGTGGAAATGATTCTATTTATTTAGAGGAAAGAGATTATTCTGTTATTTCATGTGATTATTCAAAAGAAGCTCTTAATATTGTTTCAAGGCATATAAAAAATTCAGATTTAGTTGAAATGGATATGACTGAAAGACTGCCATTTGAAAGTGATAGTGCAGAAGTAATAATAGCTGATTTGTCATTACATTATTTTGATAATATGACTACAAAATCTGTTCTAAATGAAATAAAAAGAGTGCTAAAGAGCAGGGGGTATCTTATAGCTAGAGTTAATTCTGTAAATGATATAAACTACAATGCAGGATGTGGAGAAGAAATTGAAAGGCATTTTTATCTTACAAAGGATGGTTTTAAGAGATTTTTTGATGAAGATGATATAAGAAAATATTTTGGAGTTTTTAATATTCAAAGCATGAAGGAAACTGTTATGAAGAGGTATGGTGCAGAAAAAAGATGCTTTGAAGTAGTCTGTATGAATGATAAACAATAATAAATTATGTCGAAATGGGAAGGAACTTTCTATTTTTAAAGGTAGATGTATGGAGACATAATTACATTGATGAAGTCTTGTAAAAAACAGGGCTTTATTTTTTATAGAAATTTATATATTTTCTGCATTTAATCTTAAGTTATAAATAAATTTAAGCCAATTAGGCTGGTTTTTAAATGATTCTTTTACATTAGACAGCGTTTTTTTACCAACTCGTTTATCTAATATAGCAAACATTTTTTCTAAGGGATTTTCAGAATTTAGACTACATTGAATAGCTTGATTTCGATAGCTTTTAAGGGCTTCACAAAATTCGTTATCTGTATATTCAGTTCTTGACTGTATAGGAATAGCATCTATAATGGTCCAGAATTCATCCCAGTATTCTTCAATAGATGCAGGACTGGAAATTTTTTTATATTCATTTTTAATAAAATAAGAATTAACAGTTTTCCATGAAAATTGTTTTATCAATTTGTTGTCAATATAGATTTCAAATATATGGCATCCATCCATTCCTACATAAGAAGTACAATTATATCGAACTCGTTTATGTAAATTTTCAGCAAGCATTTCATGTTCAAGATATTTACGCATACCACTCCATGAACCTAATATTTTACTCATTTAATCACTCCTACAATTTTATATAAAATATTATAATATACAATACATATATAAACAATATTTACTAAATTTGTGAAGAGAAAAATTTATGATTAATTTATCTTATATGCTATAGAAAAATAAGAGTGTGGGAACAATATGAATAAATGACAATGTTTATACATGTTTTTTATTAATAAAACTATTTAGGAGTAAATAAAGTTGAGAGTAGTTTCTATTGTGAATAATAAAGGTGGAGTAGGAAAAAGTACCCTTGCAGCAAATTTAGGATCGTTATTAGCTTTGAAAGAAAATAAACGTGTGCTTTTGATTGACTTAGATTCTTAGGCAAATCTTACTTTTCTATTTATGAAGCTGGATAAGTGGCAAAAATATTATAATTGGCATGAGGCTGAAGTATAATGCTTTAAATGGTTAAATTTTAATGAAGTCTTATAGTGGTTGCAAGGCTTTGTTTTTGTATACAAGTTAAAATTTAACAGTAATATGCTTATTATAATTAACTTTTCATATGGAAGATGATAAAATAACAATAGGATTTAAATTTCCCAAACTTACGGTATCAAGGAAAGGTAATTTTAATATGGAACCTAAGATATACAATAAATTAGTAAGAGATAAAATTCCAGATATAATCAAAGCAGATAATAAAAAATGTGATGTGGATATTGTTACTGGAAAAGATAAATTTGATTTGCTTGAAAAGAAGCTTATGGAAGAAGTAAATGAGTATTTGGAAGATAAAAATGTAGAAGAGCTTGCTGACATTGTGGAAGTCATTTTTGGTATTGCGCATGAACTTGGATGTAGTGAAGATAAATTAATGGAAGTGAGAATAAAGAAGAAAGAAGAACGAGGCGGTTTTAAAGATGGAATAGTTCTTAAAAGTGTTAAGTAATATATAGAGAAAAATATGTGTATAACAGCTTAATTAATGCAAATATGAGGAAGAGGTTTATGGATAAAATAAAATTAGAGGATGCAAAGATAAAAGAAAGTGAATTGAGTATTAAAGAAATATCTATAGAAACAAGTACCAACTTGAATGCAATAACTGGAGATAAAAATTATTTATACTACAGATTAAAAGATAGTTTCAAGAAAGCAGAAAGAATAGATATAATAGTTTCATTTTTAATGGAATCAGGTGTTAAACTTATTTTGAATGATATAAAAGAGGCTGTGGAGAGAGGAGTTCAGATAAGAATCCTTACTGGCAGTTATCTTAATATAACTCAGCCATCAGCGTTATGCTTATTAAAAAAGGAATTTAAAGATAAGATTGATTTAAGATTCTATAATGTTTCTAGTAAATCCTTTCACCCAAAATCTTATATGTTCCACAATAAGATAGATAGTGAGATATATGTGGGTTCATCAAATATTTCAAGAGGTGCACTCACGCATTCTATTGAATGGAATTATAGATTTTTAAAATCACAAAATGCAGAGGATTTTAACAGGTTTTATAATACTTTTGAGGATTTATTCTATAACCATTCAATAATAATAAATGATAAAGTCATGAACAATTATTCTAAGGAATGGGTTAGACCAAGGATTTTTAAGAACATAGAAAATTGTAAAAATCATTCAGAAAATAATACTGAGAGTGAAAATAAAGTAATTGATTTATTTGAGCCTAAAGGAGCACAGATAGAAGCTTTGTATGCACTTAATAATACAAGGGAAGAAGGGTTTGATAAGGCATTGGTTGTTGCTGCAACTGGTGTTGGTAAAACATATCTTGCAGCATTTGATTCTAAGGATTCAAAGCGTATATTGTTTGTAGCTCATAGAGAAGAAATAATTAAGCAGGCAGCAAGAAGTTTTAAAAATGTAAGGAAATCTGATGATATAGGTTATTTCTATAATAATGTAAAAGATATAGATAAGTCTATGATATTTGCACTTGTACAGACTTTAGGAAAAGATGAATATTTAAATGAAGAATATTTTAAAAAAGATTATTTTGATTACATAATAATAGATGAATTTCATCATGCTGTTTCAGGTAATTACAGAAAGATAATAGAATACTTTACTCCTAAATTTATGCTTGGACTTACTGCAACTCCTGAAAGATTAGATAGTAGAGATGTATTTGCACTTTGCGATTACAATATTGTGTATGAAATAAGGTTGTGTGAAGCAGTAAATAAAGGTTATCTTGTTCCGTTTAGATACTATGGAATTTATGATGATACTGTAGATTATGATAATGTAGAATTTAAAAATGGTAAATATGTAGAGAAAAATCTTGAAGAAGCCTTGATGTTAAATAAGAGAGCAGAACTTATTTTAAACCATTATAAGAAATATAATTCAAAGAGAGCCTTAGGATTTTGTACAAGCAAAAGGCATGCAGAATATATGGCAAAATTTTTTAGTGAGAGTGGAATTGAAAGTGCAGCCGTTTACAGTGGTGATAATGGAGAATTTGCTGAGGGAAGAAACACTGCAATAAATAAACTGGTTAAAGGAGAACTTAAAGTTATATTTTCTGTAGATATGTTTAATGAGGGATTAGATATACCTTCAATAGATATGGTTATGTTTTTAAGGCCTACACAATCACCAACAGTATTTTTACAGCAGCTTGGTCGTGGGCTTAGAAAATTTGAAAATAAGAAATACTTAAACGTGTTGGATTTTATAGGTAATTATAGAAAGGCAGATCTTCTTCCATTTTTACTGAGTGGAAAACAATACTCTAGAGTTGACTCTAAAAGAGGCCTTCCAGATGAAGAAGAATATCCAGAGGATTGCAGAATAGATTTTGATTTTAGATTAGTGGATATTTTTAAGAATTTAGCTTCTAAGGAAATGAAGATAAAGGATAGGATTAAAGAGGAATTCTTAAGAGTTAAAGATGAATTAGGTCATAGACCAAGCAGAGTTGAGTTGTTTAACAATATGGATGATGAGATTTACTCTGCAATTAAAAAAGGCAAGAAAGCAATGAATCCTTTTTATGATTATCTTGGATTTTTACAGGAGAATGATGAACTTGATGAGGATGAATTAGAGTTCTTAAATACAAGAGGTTACGATTTTATAAAGATGATAGAAAGAACAAAGATGAGCAAGAGTTACAAGATTCCTGTATTACTGGCATTTTATAATGAGGGAAATGTTAAGATGAATCTTGATGAAGAGGATATTTACAATAGTTTTTATGAGTTTTATCATAAGGGGACTAATAAAGTAGACATGCTTAGGGATAAGGGTACTTCTAAGTTTGAAAACTGGGATAAGAGTGATTATGTTAAACTTGCTAAGACTAATCCTGTTACTTTCTTGATTAAAACTGATGGGAGTTTCTTTAAGAGTAACGATAATTTTGTTATTGGATTATTTGATGATTTAAAAGAGTTTATTGACAATAAAATATTTGTATCCAATATGAAAGATGCTATCGACTTTAGATGTGGAAAGTATTATGAGGAAAGATTTAATTTTTAGTTTATTAAAATATAATTTTATAGTCCTAAGTATAAAGTTAATGTTAATAATCCTAAAGGAAAAAAGGTAAAATAAATTTATTGAGATAGGAAGGAGTTTATATGGCTAATATTTTTGATGGAATACATAAAATGGACATAGAAGAATTGCAATATTTACTCGCAACTTTAGAGACAATGACAGTTTCAAATATAAGCAGTGAAATTGGACAAAAAGCAAAAAAGTCTGTTGTAAAAGCAGTTAATTTTGTTAATGATTTTTTTAATAAAAAGAAAATTGACGAACCAGCTGTAATTTCAATGGAACAAAGATTAAAAGATAACAAGAAAAAACTTGAAATTTTATCAAGACAACAACTTGAAAAAAGATTTAGAAGTACTATTGTCAGCAAATTAAAGATTCTTGGTGAAAATATAACTGAAGCTGATTCTGATGATGTTATATCTGTATGTATAATTGATAATGCTGCAAAAAGTTATAAGAAGGAAATAAGCGAAGATTTAACACCTGCAAAAAAAGCAGATGGAATATTCTTTAGGTACAATGAAAAACTTCTCAGCCAGACAAAAGAAAAATTGAAAAATGAAACTGCTGAAGAAAGAGAAAAAACAGATAAAGCCATTCAGCAGCAAATAAACAAAATGGGGGATGATCAGCAGAAAGAATTAAAGAAAGCTCTTGGATTAGAAAATCTTACAGGACAGGAAGTAAGAAAAATGCTGTCAGCTGCTGTAGGAACATCAGCAGGAATATTAGTAGTTAATGCATCTGGATTTGGTGCATATATGGCCCTAACAACAATAATGCATGCCATATTTACTACAACATTAGGAATAACTCTTCCTTTTGCAGCGTATACGGGTGCAACATCTGCACTAGCATTTATAACAGGACCGGCAGGATGGCTTGCACTTATTGGTGTGGAAGCTTTTATGCTTAACAGAAGCAAAAATAAGATTATTTATGAACTTTTTGCTCAGACTGTATGGATTAGTGTGCATTCATATGGGAGTAATTTCACTCCAAAGAATGAAGAACTTCCAAGTTGGTTGCCTAAAGTGGAGAGAGAAAAAGCAGAAGAAGAAAGTGAAGCATTTCTAAATCTTTATAGAGAAAATGAAAAGTTAAAAGATGAGTATAATCTCTTAAAAACAAATATAAAGAAGAAAGAAGAAAGTATTAAAACTTATATAGAGAATATAAGTCAGTTAAATTTACATATAAAAGAAGCTGAAAAGAAAAAAGATAAACAAAATAAGGAAAAATTTAATCTTGAACAAAAATATAAAGAAATTGAAAATAAATATAGATGTGTAAAATATGAATTAAATATAAAGGACAATGAATTTAAACAATTAAGTTACGAAGAACAAGAGAAATATGAAAATGTCAAAAGTGAATTTGAAAATGCAAAAAGACAATTAAAAATAAAAAATAATGATATTAAAGAACTTTATGATATTATTGATGACTCAGAAAATGAAATTAAATTAAAAGAAAAAGAAATAAAAAATCTTAAGGAAAAATTAGATAGAGATAATATTGAAATTGTAAATTTAAATAACCAATATGAAGAAGAAAATAATAAATTTCTTATGCAGCTTAATAAAAATGCAGCAGATTTAGAAATCAGATGGAAAGTTGTATTTAAAAGATTTATATTTGATAATAATGTTATAAAATCTGTAGTAAAAAACTTTCAATATAATGAACTTGGAAATATAGAAGCAGTTCTTATGGAAATGCATACAACTGATAATCCTATGGCATTATCAAGTAACAGAGGAAAAGTTAGTGATGGACGTGCTCACATAGGATTTTCAACTCCATCTGGATTCCCATGCAGAATATTTTACAGAGCAAATAAAGATAAAAGCAATGGTAAAAGTATAATAATTAGTGAGATTGTAAAACATAATGATTCCAGGTACTGCAAATAGAGTCTTTTTCGAATAAAAATAGGGGTATGGTAACATGAATGATATTTTGAGCAGGACATAT
>NZ_CAKVKB010000145.1 GCF_934754915.1 uncultured Clostridium sp. | reverse complement strand
CTTTAATAGCAAAAGCAGATACATTGAAACAGTAATATTCTTAAAATGTTTATATTTGATTACATTTTAAGTAGCAGTTACATTAAATTTGCTTAATGATATATCAACTTCAACAAATCTTCTCGCATTAAATGCATCTATCGAGGCAGCTAGAGCAGGAGAAGCAGGAAAAGGATTTGCAGTTGTCGCAACAGAAGTGGGAAATCTTGCTAATAGTACACAAAATTCATTGAAACAAGTAGAAAGCGTAATTGAACGGGTTAAGAATAATGTACAGAAAATTACTGATCAGGTTGGAGAAAATTCGGATAAATTAAATATACAGAACGAGTATTTTTCTAATGTTTTTAGCAGTATGAAGGAAATGAAAGAGTTGTTGAACACTTCTGTGGAGACAATTAATATAATGGGGAATGCGCATAGTAAACAATCAGATGTGATAAGGAAAACAGTGACTATTAACAAGAGTATTGCAGAAAGTATCAGAAATGAAAATGAACAATTTAATTCTATTAATAAAATGGCAGAAAATAATGCTGAACATATGACAGAAGTTGCAAATCAAGCAATTGCAATTAATGGTATGGTAGATGATATGAGTAGGATGTTGAAATAAAGAATAATAACAACAGACTTCCAATATATATAATTTTATGTAAACTGAATAAAAAAACTTCTTCTTGTAAATAATCAAAATAGAAAATTATTGCAAGAAGGAGTTTTTTGCGCATTGATAATTGATATCTTGTTAATTATGAAAATCTTTTTCTAAATCATCTGAGAGAGAAATTGCTTTTTCTAGCATAGATTTGATATATTTAATACTTTCAGTATAATTATTTGCTACATTATTAGCATTGTTTATTGAATTAACAATATTTTTAAGACAATTTTCTATATTATCTAATGTTTCTTTTATAGCTTTTGCTGAATCTCCACTATCAGTTGCTAATTTTCGCATTTCTGTTGCAACTACAGAAAAACCTTTACCTGCTTCTCCACTTCTTGCGGCTTCAATAGATGCATTTAATGCTAAGATATTAGAGAGTGAGGCATTTTTCTCAATATTATTTATAACTTCAGATGTGCTGTTAACTGCTGAGTTTACATCAGAAGTAAGATTATTCATATCTTTTAACATATCAGCAAGCTTTTCAGTCCCGTTAATAATATCCTGTACAGAATTATCAATATTGTTAACGGATTCTTTGAATTGTTCAGCTATTTGTGTTACTTTTTCTTTTCCTTCCACTGAATATGTAAAAATAAGACAGCCAATAACTTCATCATTATCCTTAATAGGAACTAGATTTCCTTCAATAGCTATACCAGCAACGTTTTTTGGCAAATAATTATGTACTTTTTTCCCGGTTTTTATAACTTTTTCAAAAGCACCAGTTGGATCAATGAATTTTTTCCCAATCTCCATACTTTCAGATCTTTTTGCACCTTTTGGTAATGCATAGCCTAATACTACACCTGTTGAATCAAGAACGCTAATATTACCTTCTCCATCAAATAATTGCCTTATTGTTTCTAGATTTTCAACAAATTCTTTTAATTTAACATTCATTTTAACATCTCATCCCTTTTATATATTTACATCTTATATACTTATATCTATATTTTACAAAATATTTTTTAAAAATGTCAATATTATTAAGAACTGTATAAGATTGAAGTGAAATTATTAATGATTTTTTTTGTTTTTTAATAATCTTTTATTTTCATACATGGCAGCATCAGCAAGTGAGCATGCTTGTTTAAAATCTATGTCAGATTCTAAAAATACTGTTCCAATTGCACAAGAATATGGTGTTTTTTTCATTTCTAACTTAATATTTTTTATCATATCTGGAATATTACATTTCTTTTGTCTAAAACATAATATCATAAATTCATCACCACCAGTTCTATATAAAAAACACCCATTTAATAATGAACTATGAACGCATTTAGTTAATGTACATATAGCTCTATCGCCTTCAGCATGTCCTAATTTATCGTTTATTGTTTTTAAATTATTTAAGTCAATAGAAATTATTGCAGTTAAGTATTGAAAATTTTTCTCGCCATCTATATAAAAATTTCTACGATTTAGAGCACCTGTTAATGGATCATGCTTAAATTGCTGAGTTGTTAAATACATATAATAAAATGCCATTGATGCAGCCCCTGCAATGTTAATAAATCCATCATAATTAAATGCTGATTCTAAAACAGCAGCTAATGAACTGATTACTGCAATAGCAATTGCTATAAGGGATTCATTTTTGTTTTCGCCCTTAAATAATTTTTTTGTCATTATTACAATTAATAATAAATATATTCCACTTGCTAAGAAAGGAGCATATCCTAAAGGTCCACGAATAAATTTGTTATCTTCTGAGTAGGAAAATGCAATATTGCTAAATAATGCAGTGAATACAATTAATCCATTTATAATCATAGGTAAGGCCATTAATATGTATGTATTTCTTTTTACATTATTGCGACATAGTAGAATTAAATTTAAGAATATAATAGCTGGTCGTAAAAAATAACCTAAAATTGAGACTATTACACGCAACATAATAGGATGAGAAAGAGAAGCACACCAGTATTCTATGCTATCAATAAAAACTAAAAACAAGATCATTATTGCTGCAGTAGAAAACATATTAACTATTCTGCGTTCAAAAACCGGATTGGCATTTACAAAGATTAGCATGAAGAAGGCAATAATTATCGTAGAAAAATTTATTTGCAAAAAATAATGCATTAATTCCATTGTATTCTCTCCTCAGTTAAATAATATTACAATACATTTATTATTTGTATTATTATACCATAAAAAGATATGACTAATTTACCTTTTTAAAAACAGATATACTGATTTTTTATAACATTAAAAAATATATAAAGTGATAAAGTAAATTTATTGTGTTATTATGGGAAAAAGAAGGTGTTATTTGTGGCAATTAATATAAAAAAGATTTTATCAGATGCTTTATTAGATTTATGTGAAGAAAAAAATTGAATTCAATAACTATTGAATAAAGCAGGAGTTAGTCGACAAACATTTTATAATCATTTCAAAGATAAGGATGATTTGATTCAATATATTTACAATTCTAGGATTGTACCTGATTTTAATGAGAATAATATGCAAATAAATTTCTATAATTCATTAGTTGAAACGTTTAATAATATAAGAAAATATCATTATTTTATGAAAGCTGCATGCTTAATGGATGGACAGAATTGTTTAAAGGATTACATTTATAAACATTGTTATGAATTTGATATGAAATGGCATCAAAAATTGTATGGAAAAAAAACAATGCCTGAAGCTTTGAAATTTGCAACTGAATACCATGCTTCAGCATCAAGCAGCATGACATTATCGTGGATATTATCAGATATGCCTGTATCCAGTGAAGAAATTGCTGGACTTATTGTTAAAATGAGAGGAATTGGCATGGATATATTATTTAAAGATGGTGAATATAAAAAAAATCCCTACTTAAAAATTGACAAAATTGATTAAATGTCAAAATATAGACAATATTAAAAAATTATAAATGGAGTTCTTTATTCTTTTTATTTACAATAAACACAAGGAATAATATTAATACTGAAAAAGTATATGAAATTGGATTTAATTATTAGACAGAGTTAGGAGAATTTATTATGATATATGTTCAATTGGGAAATTCAGATTTAAAAGTTTCTAAGGTTTGCTTAGGGTGTATGGGATTTGGCGATGCATTACAGTGAATACATACATGGACATTACCTTATGAAGAATCTAAAAAAATAATAAAGTATGCATTAGATCAAGGAATTAATTTCTTTGATACAGCAATGGCTTATCAAAGTGGGACAAGTGAATTATTTTTAGGAAAAGCCATAAAAGAATTTTCAAAAAGAGAAGATGTTATAATTGCTACAAAGTTTCATGGACGTACCAAACAACAAATTGATCAAGGAATAAGTGCTAAGGAACATATTGAAACATGTTTAAATAATAGCTTAAAAAGATTACAGATGGATTATGTAGATTTATATATATTACACGCATGGGACAATTATACTCCTATAGAAGAAACATTAGAAGCTTTAAATGATGTTGATTTGACATTAGAAGAAATGAGATATTTAGAAGAGTTATATGAGGCTCATCCATTAGTTGGAGTTATGGCTGAAAATAAGTAGGAGATATAAATTTTAAATCAAGTATGGGTAAATATTATTAAAAATTACTTAAAAATAATAGAAAGTGGTGATATTATAAGAAAAGGAAATGTTGTAGGAGGAAAGACAATGAAAACAAGAGTGCCAGATTATTTTAAAAAATTTAAGTGTATAGCTTCAGAATGTGAAGATACATGTTGTGCTGGATGGGAAATAGTAGTAGATGAAGATGCATATGAGGTATATAATTCTGTAAAAGGTGAATTTGGAGAAAGACTAAAAAAAGAAATTTATTTAGATGAAGATAATGAACATGTATTTAGGCTTAAAGGTAATAATTGTGCATTTTTAAATAAAAATAAGATGTGTGATATATATAGTGAATTAGGTGAAGAAAACCTTTGTTATACATGTCAGCAATATCCAAGATTTTCAGATGAATTTGGAAGCATAAGAGAAGAAGGATTGTCATTATCTTGTCCTGAAGCTGCAAGAATAATATTTGGAGATTCAAAAATAACAGAATTTGAAGTCAATGAAAATGAAGAAATGGTATTATCGTATAGTGGTTTAAACTTTGATGCGTTTGTACAGCTGTTAAAATCAAGAAAGATTATTATGAAAATACTTCAAAACAGAAATATAAATTTAAATTATAGAATGGCTATTGTATTAGGTTTTTCAAAAGAAATTCAAGATAAGATAGATGAGGATAAAATTAGAGAAATAGAGCAGGTTAGAGAAAAGTACGATGATAATGAATTTATAAATAAATACATAGCAGATTTGGAAAAATTCAAAGATAGAGGCGAAACTAAATATAATAATATAAAAAAGTATTTTAATGTATATTCACAAATTGAACATATTAATGAAGAATGTCCTATAGTAATTGATGAAGCAATAGAATGTTTTTATAAAGAAAATTCAAATTATGAATTTTATATAGAAAAACATAAAGAATTTGACGAATATTATAGAGATCGATTATATGAATTTGAACACATAATGGTTTACTTTATATTTAGATATTTTATGAAAGGTGTATATGATTATGATGTATCTGCAAAAGTAAAGCTGGCAATTGTAAGTACTCTTATGATAAAAGAACTGGATGTTGTAAGATGGATAAAAAATGGTAAAGAATTCACCATGAATGATCAAGTTGAAATTGCAAAGTTATATTCAAAAGATATTGAACATTCTGAAGAAAATGTTGAAGCCTTATATGAAACATTTGAACAGGATGAGATATTTAATTTGGATAATTTAAAGACAATACTTATAAATTAACATGAAATATATTATATACATTTAGTTGTATTAAAATATTAATAAGAAATAAATATATAAATAGCCTTGAGATAATAGAAAAATATCTTAAGGTTATATTTTTTTATTTTTGATAGTAGTTATTGGGATTTATAATATTATTATGATGAATATTGAAAAATGGCGGGAGGATTTGAGATGAAAAAAACATTATATTTAATGAGACATGGACAAACTTTATTTAATTTACAGCATAAAATTCAGGGATGGTGTGATTCTCCTTTGACTGAACTGGGAATTAAACAAGCACAAGTTGCTGGACAGTATTTTAAAGATAATAATATTATTATTGATCATGCTTACAGTTCTACATCAGAACGTGCAAGTGATACATTAGAATATGTTACTGATTTTAAAATTCCTTATATTAGAGTTAAAGGTTTAAAAGAGTGGAATTTCGGAGCTTTTGAAGGAAAAGATGAATGTTTAAATCCAAAACTGCCTTATGGTGATTTCTTTAAACAATTTGGTGGAGAAGGTGAATTGAAATTAAGAGAAAGAATATGTAATACATTAAAGGAAATTATGGAAAAGGATGATCATAAAGTTGTATTAGCAGTTTCTCATGGTGCAGCGTGTGCACAATTTTATTGTGCATGGGAGAAGTGTGCAAAAGTGAAGAAAACAGAGAGATTTTATAATTGCTGTATTTTAAAATTTGAATATGAAAATGAAATATTTACTTTAACAGAAATCTATAATCATGATTTAAAGGTATAATTTCAAAACTTAATTCTTTAGAGCTGTTGTATTAAAGGACATATTGCATTGAATCTAAAAATATGCAATATAATCTTTAAGCAACAGCTTTTTTGATTAAATATTATTTAAGTCAATGAGATAACAGGAAAATTTAAATATGTTTATAAATTTGAATAAATCATTATTTAAATAGAATGTTCTGGAGAATAATTTATGAACTAAAATAAAGTTTCTGCATAATATAATATCAGGTATTAGTTTTATAGAGAATAAAACTTTAGAGCAAAATTAGAATATAATCTAATTTTAGTGCTAATAAGGCATATTTAATATGTTTTGTTACGAAGGAGAGAATAAGATGAAAAACAAAAAACATGAGAATTGTAGACCTGGTAAAAGAGAATGTGAAAAAAAGAGATGTGAATGTGGTTTTGAAAGAAAAAGAAAGCATCATCCAAAGAGTACAAGCTGCAGCAGTAGCAGTGAAGAGTTTTTAAGACATGATTGTGAATCTAGAAGTTCATCAGAAAGAATGAACTGTTGTGATTATGATGATTTTATAAAATCATGTATGTGTGAAACAAGAAACACATCTGATTGTAATTATTGCCACAATTCTGATTTCTCATCAAAAGATAGATTTGATTATGATGACTGTAGATGTAGAAGATCTGATAAACATGATAGGGAAGAATCTTGTAGATCAGATAGATATGAATCATATGATTCAAGTGATTGCAAATGTGGTTTTAGAAGAGATTCATCAGAATGTGAAAGAAGTAGTTCTGATGAAAAAGATTCATGCAATCATGGTAATAGAAGACATCACAAATGTAAATCTAATCATAGATCAGATTGTAGAGAAAGCAGTAGTTCAGAAAAATGTCATAAAAACAAAAATAATTCATGCGAAAATTATTGTGAATGTTTTATCGGTGGTGTAGAAGAAGGATATTGCCAAGGATATGAAGAAGGATTTAATGATAGATGTAATGATCAATATAAATGTGGCTATGATAAAGGATTTGAAGACGGAAAAGAAGAAGGATATAAGATTGGATGCAATTCTGGATATGAAAAAGCAAAACAAGAAGTTCAAGAATATGTTAATAAAATTAAGAAATGTAGAAGGAAAAAATGCTGCAAATCTTGTTAGTAAAAATATCTAGATATATTATTTAATCATCTTTATATATTTGGAGAAATAGCTGCAAAGTTATTTCTCCTTTTTTAATATATTTTTATAATAAAATATTTATTTTTTACCATCCACTTTATGGTATAATTTAACATGTGATAAAAATTAATATTACTAGACTTGTGCAGTAAATAGGAAAAATTTAAGCTACTAGTCCTAATTTGGAAATAGTAGACTCTAGACTAATCCC
>NZ_CAKVKB010000144.1 GCF_934754915.1 uncultured Clostridium sp. | reverse complement strand
TTGTTTTCTTCTTTATCAATTAGATTTAGCTTGTTAGCCTTATATGCCAATTGATTTAGATTATTACCTATTGCATAAAGTTCTTTTGTAACTTCATAAAATTTTGTATCTGGTTTTTCTTTTGGTTCATATCCTTTGATAAGCAATCTAATTAATGACGATTTAGATAAACCACTTATCATTACTTTTCGATTTAGATCATCTGATTCTTCTTTAGATAATCTGATATGAAGTATCCTTGTTTTGTTTTTCATTTAATTTCATCTCCCTTCACTTATATGGACAAAACTCCCTAAAATGCACACCCATTTTCAAAAACCTTTAAAAAATATTTATACTCCCTTCACTTGTTTGGACTGAGAGAGTGCAAAAACAAACCCTAAAATTGAAAAAAGTTTAAGAAAATAAAAAAATCTCACCAATTTGTGAGACATATCTAAAAAATATTTATTTTTTAATTAGGGTATTAGGGATATTCCCTAACGAGAAATACCGTTTGTATTTACAAATGGTCTGCTCGCTAAGAATAAATATCTATTTTTCATAAACAAATAAAATAAGCAATATTATGCGAATTATTTGTATTTATTGGTAATATGTATTATACTTTTGGTAAGCAGATAATGTGCATATTCACAAAAGGAGGAAAACATGAGTAAGGAATTAGGAGAAAAAATGATAGAGCTTTTAAGGAAACAAAATATAACTCAAAAGCAACTTGCAGACAGATTGAATACGACTGAAGCAACACTATCTAGATGGGTTAATGGAGAAAGAGAACCTAAGGCGGATATGATTGCAAATATTGCAACTGCACTTAATACTAGTTCAGATTATTTATTAGGTATTGAGAAAAATGATTTTGATTTTTCAAAAACTGAAAGAATGTTAGCTCGTAATTCGTCTAATTTAAGTGATCAGGAAAAGAAAAAGCTAATTAATGCTTTATTTGGGGAGGAATAGTAATTGGGATTTATATTATCGAATAACAGATATGAGGAAATTAAAAAAATAGTTGTTGATACTATTATCAAACTAGATATTAGTCATTTGCCAATAAGCGGTTTTGAAATGGCATCAAAATTAGGAGCGGTTGTTGTTCCATATTCATCGAAGCCAGAAGATGTTCAATTACTATTGATGAAAGAGAGTAAAGACGGCTTTAGTGAAATGCATAATGGTAAATGGTACATATTCTACAATGATAAAAAAGTTTATGGCAGGATTAATCATACTTTATTACACGAATGTGGTCATATTGTGTTTAATCATAGTAATTCAAGCGATTTAGCAGAAGCTGAAGCAAACTTCTTTGCAAAATATGCTATTGCTCCACCAGTTTTGATACATATTCTCCATTTGAAAAATAGTGACGAAGTATATAACAATTTTTATATTAGCCATCAAGCATCTGAAATTGCATACAATTATTATGGAAAATGGTTAATGTTTGGTGAATCAGATTATACAGATTATGAAAAAAACTTATTACAGCATTTTAATTTTGCTGTGTAATATTTTGAAAGGTGGTGAAATAATGGGTTAAATACAAAAATACACTAATTAAATTGTTGGCGCAACTTAATTAGTGCAATTTCTTCGGATGTAAACATCCAATATCTTGCGTAGTTATTGTGACACATCTGAGGAACAAATTCAATATTTTATTGTTTATTCACTTAGTAGTGAGGAAAGGAATTGATCACAATAATGACAATAGAAAATAAGAGAATTAAAATTGATTGTAAAGATGTTTTTCATGCTTTTTTAGTAGAAAAAGCAAATTATGAAGGGATTGAGGAAATACCTTGTATTAAAACAAGTAAATTAATTCCAGCAAGGGTTATCACTTTTTCAAAAGCAATTAGTTCAAAAGATTACAACCAATGGATTGTATTTTATGAATACGATGAAAATTTCATTAGATTATGGAATAATCCAAGAAAGTATTTACCAATTATTAAAAAATATGAGGGTATAGTTACTCCAGATTTCAGCTTATATCGAAATATGCCGCTAGTAATGCAAAAGTGGTCTACATATCAAGGTAAGGCGATTGGAGTATGGCTACAAAACAATGGAGTCGAAGTAATTCCTAATGTTAGATTTTCCGATGAAAGATCTTATGATTTTTGCTTTGACGGTATTGAAAAGAACAGCACTGTATGTATAGGAACTCACGGATGTATTAAAAATTTAATTGAAAGAAAATACTTTGAACAAGGACTTTCTAAAATGGTAGAACGCCTAACGCCAAAAAAGATTATAGTATATGGAGCCGCTCCTGATGATATTTTCAAAAAATATAAAGAGCTAGGTATTCAAATTATACAATTTGATAGTGAATATGCTTCTGTTCACAAGGAGAAAATTTCGTAATGGGAGCAGGTTTTAAAGGTAATTTTGGAAATACCTTAGGTGCCAAACAAGGAAAATCCTTGGGATTAGGTATCGGTTATTATGAAGAGTCAAATAACAACAATAACTCTATACAAAACAATTATCCAATAAAATCACTTGGAGATGTTCGATATAACAAAAAGAAAACAGAAGAATATCTACTAAATATAAATCATCCAATAGGTGGATCAAAAGCCAAATTTATGAAAGAAGTATTAGGATATTCACAAAATGATTCAAAGTTATTTCATAAAAATGTAGTATCTTCTCTTATAGGAAAAACGCCAAATAAGAGCGAAAAAACTATTTATGGTCTAAAACACACTTACAGCATAAAATTAAATGGTAAAAATGGTAAAAATGCCAGTGCAAATGTAGTTGTTATTATTCAAAAAGATAATAATAGAATTACATATAAAATTGTAACTGTATATCCCGACAAGAAAGGAGAGTAAAAATGAAAGAATTGGATGTTGTTAAATTAATTAAAGAATTCAATGGTTTACCAGCAGGTACAGAAGGAGCTATAGTCTTAGAATATGATGGCAAATATTTCGAAGTAGAATTCTTTGATTCCAATGGAGATACGATAGACGTATTAACTACTCCTGCTGACGCAATAGAATTAGTTAAAAATTTCTAATCATACAAAAGCAAAGCATATTCTTGAGGTTTGTGTCTACTCTCGAATATGCTTTTTGATTTAGTAACGATATATTATCTCTTGATTAACCATTTCTCTTGCAATATTTTGAATATTATTCATCTTTTGTGCCCATAACATCATATCATCAGCTTTAAGATCTTCATCGATATTTTCTTTTTGAGCCAATGATTTTATTAGTGATTCATAATAATTAGAAGCTTCTATTTCTATATTAGATAGATAATCATATAGTTTATTTGATGTAAGAAGATTGTAATAAATGATACGATGATGTTTTTTTAAGTATCTTCTATGTCTATTAGCGAAAACTCCAAGTTCATAATGTTTATTATCATTATTTAGCGTCAAACAAGGTGATGTGTAGTCAGAATATTCTTCGTAATTTACTTTCATAATGATAATCTCCATTTAAATAAATTAAATCTTTTTCTTTTTGTATAAGCTACTTTAATAAGCAAATCATCAACTGCATCAGTATACTTACTTTGTTTAATTAGATTGTTTCTTAAATCATTTAGACAATGAATAAGTGAACTTCTTTCTTCATCATTAAGTAATACATAATATTTATCTTTCATCATTAATTCCTCCTGTGCCATCATTCTATATAAAATGATTACATAAAACGAATGTGTGAAGATAAAATCAAAATATTTCATATTTAAAAATAGTCCAAATTCAATCTTGGGTTTGCTCGGAACTTCTAATTAAAATCACCAATATAATCAATATAATTTTGCATCTTTTCTCTAAAAGTATTTTTACTATATTTTTCCATATAATCATAATCTGGATCGCCTTGATCGTTGACTGGCAATAAAATAATCTCTCTTGAAATTCTTTTATCATTAATCTCGCGATTAAAATTGTATTTTTGAGATAATCTGCTTATCATTGTGGCTAAAAACAAATAATGATATTTGTTAAATTCATCATTTTTTAAGTGGGTAATATGGTCGCTTGCGACAAACTCAAACGGCTCATAAAAGCTTGAACCAACACTACCACTATTAGCCAAACTTATACAATTAGAAAATAGTCTAACACCTTTTTCGTTTGATACAAAGTTATCTACACCATTATTTAGTGCTGAAGAAGAAACATAAGGAACTTTGCCTGATAAATGGTCTGCTGTTTTTAATCGTTTTCCTCTTTGAATATTATCAAAAATATCAACAATAAAAAACGATTTCCATTCCTTATCTTTCAGAGGTATCAGGTCGTACCCCCCCCCGATAAATTTTAGCTGTTCTTTACAGTAGGCAAGATATTTCTGTCTTTTTTTCTCCATCAATTCTTTCACATAATCTTCCATAAATTGATAATCGGGATTATTATTTTCATCAACGGGGAGCATAATTCTTTCACGCTTAATTCCGTCTTTATTTCCCATATGCCCGTATTTGTATTTACAAGCACAGGTATTGGCAATCATTTTTGCTATGAATTGACCGCTATACAGATTTAAGTTATCGGCATACAGCATTAAAATAGACGAACCTGCCCCTCCTCTTCCTAAAAAAGAGTATGGCTGATAAAACGCACTTCCGTCAACAGGACTTACTGTAATGCAACCTGCTTCGTCTAATTTTTCATTTTCAAGAGGTTTGCAACATTTCATAACACCGTTATTTACACTTCCAGAAGCAACAAACGGAATATCTCCAACTTCATAATCGTCCTTATTTCGTGCTGGTGGACGCTTTACAGAAAACAAATCTCCAATAAGAAAAATCCCCCAATTCCTATCACTCAACTTCATCTGTATCACCCCCTGCAAATAAGTACTCTCTATTTTGCATTACCATTGAAAATTCAAAACTTAGGTAATCGCCAATCGCTTTTTCAAAATCTGCTTCTGTTGGAATTTCATCATTGAAATAGTAAAAACTGTGCAACCACTCATCATCTGCTTCAACGGTTGTTTTAACACAGAATTTCGTTTCACTATCAATTCGGTCAAACCACACATCAAGCAAATGCTGTTTTTTGTCTTTTGCTGACTCTGTTTCCAGCAAGCCAATGTGAGGTGCGACCTTATGACCATCATCTTCAAAGTTAATAAACTTACATATTTTATCAGTCGGATGTGGTTCGCCTGCTGTAAATACCGCAATACAGGGCATTGTTCCTACTCCATAAAAAGTGTCCTTATTCAAGGTAATAACTCCCTCCAAAGTGTGTTTTTTAAGAATATTCTCTTTAATAGCGGCTTCTTCCTTCGATTTTCCTGTCATTGTAGATTGCGGAACAATGACCGCACATCTCGCACCCACAGACAATGAATTTAGCAAATGTTCTGTAAAAGCAATTTCATATAAGTCAGGATTTTGTTTTGAGCCTTGTGAATATGGAGGATTCATCATTCCAACAGTTGCTTGTTTCAACTGTAATTTATTAGGGTCTTGCTTCAAAAAATCATCATTTATTAAATTGCTTTTTCCATCACCACGCAAAATCATATTTGTTGTTGCAATGGTAAACATATTAGGTCTTAATTCTATTCCGTGTAATTGATTTTGTCGTATGCTCTTTTTCTGAACATCATTATCTGCCTTTTTTAGCATATTATGCATTGCTGCAATCAAAAATCCCGCAGTTCCACAACAAGGGTCAAAGACAACATCATCAGGCTTTAAGTCAAGTAAATCACAGAACAACTGAGTTATATGCTTTGGTGTAAGGATAATACCAAGTGTCTGTCCATCTCCGCCGGAATAACTCATAAATTCGCCATAAAATCGACCGATATAATCTTCTGCTGATTTTGAAAAGCGAATAGAACGATATATTTTGCTATATAAAACTCCGCAAAATGTTTAAGTGGTGTTTTGTTTAATTTTTCATCGACCTCATTTAATTTTACAGTGTCCTTGATAAAAGCAAACTGCCCTAATATTTTGTCTTTCTTTACCGCAGGAGAAACATTCGCTCTTTTCAAATTAGCATCGATAGCGTCATATATTTTTTGACCATCTGTTTTAATGGTATCGCCCGTTAAATCGCTAATAGAAAAATTCTTAAACTCTGCTTCACGAAGTGCAAGCATAATTCCTGATACAATCAACGGCTTTTCAGTATCAAGAAGATTGCCATAATTTCTTAGATCTTCGTGCAATATTGCAGCATCTTTTAGAATTTCAGTTGTTTCTTTTTCAGTATCAGTATCCTCTTTCAAAATCTCTCGTGTATAGTATTCGTCAATATTATCCTCATTAAAGGAAATAAAAGACTGCACTTCAGGAAGTTCCCTATAAAATTCCGTTTCATCTACATATAGTGGTGAAATCTTATGCTTTTTTTCATCTCCTGATACACCAAACGCAAGAATTTTTTTGTATGTGGTATTTCTTGCAAGGTGTTTTGCATAGAATAGTGCTCCATTTACTGCATAATCTCGCACTGCATTAGCTTCAATACTAATGCAATTCTTATCATCTAATTTGATATGTTTGTCTAATGCCGCTTTATCTTCTATAACCAAAAGATAATCCTTAACAACACCTACATATTCAGGAAATCCTACATTTCCAGTGCCTTTTTTTGAAGCAGTTTTCAACGCTTCATCAATTTCTTTTATATTACTTCCTTGTGCATCTAACTGTATCTCTGCTTGTTTCAAGAGGTCATAGACCCACAAATCAGTTTTAACTTCTTTTTTAGCCATTATTTCTAGTTTCCTTTCGTGATTTCGACTATATCGTCAAGTCCGCATTTAAAATAAGTTGATATTTTCGCCAAAGTTTCCATCGAAACTGGTTCATCTTTGCCCATTTTCGCAAGCATATTTGTTGAAATATTTGTTTGCAAGCGTAACTCTGTTTTAGTAATTTTTCTATCAATTAATATTTTCCACAAACGATTATAACTATATTTCATATATTCGCCTTTAATAACTTCTTCCATATTAAAATAACATAATATATTATATATCGAAATTTTATATTGTATTTCAAGATATAATATTTCACAATCTTTTATTAACATATAATAAATTAAAAATCGCCATTAATGATTCTTATCTAAAAAACTCTTACAATAAATCCTTCAGGGAAGAATAGAAGTAAAAGTTCGAACAAGACTTATATTGTGGAGTTGATGAGCCATTTTACTTAGCAACTAACAAAAAGAACCATCATCACAAAGAAAACAGTTCTATTTTGTTAAATATTAATTAAATCATTTTAAAGTGGTATAACGCATCTTTAATCATCTCTTCTTTTTCTTTTGTACATTTAGGCTGCTTATTATCTTTGTTTTTTGAGATGTTGTAATTATCTCTTTCGATAATACCTAGCTTTTGTTTTATTTGTGCAATATTAAGTGATGATACATTTACACAATACTTATCTAATATGCAATCCTTTATTTCTTGATATGTAGCTTTAGCTTCTGCTTTAGTTAGATCTAATTCATTTGTATTTATTTTTAGGTTGATATGCGTATCTGGAGTTTTTCTAAAAAGTTGACCAACCGTCTCCACATGAATAGTTCCGGGGAACATATCTACTGGTTGTATCTTAACAAGTTCATAGTTATCTTCTAAATACTTGCAATCTCTAGCTAATGTTGC
>NZ_CAKVKB010000143.1 GCF_934754915.1 uncultured Clostridium sp. | reverse complement strand
CAATAGATAGGCTTATATTATCAGATGCAAATATGCTCAATAAATTAAGTCCATTTTTCGTGATAATATTTTCAGCAGTATTCTTAAAAGAAAAAATCAAACCTAACCAGTTTATAGCGCTGGCAGTTGCATTTGCAGGTGCTTTATTTATAATAAGGCCTTCATTTAGCTTTGAAGTGATTCCGGCTTTAGCAGGAACACTTGGAGGAATAAGTGCAGCAGCAGCATATACATGTGTAAGATCTCTTGGGGGGAAAGAAAAGCCAGATACTATAGTATTCTATTTTTCACTTTTCTCAAGTGTAGTAACATTGCCGCTTATGATTATTTCATATAAACCAATGTCACTGCTTCAGCTTACATATTTAATACTTGCAGGAGTGTTTGCCAGTATTGGACAGTTTGGAATAACTTTTGCGTATAAGTTTGCTCCAGGAAAAGAAATTTCTATATTTGATTATACAAATATATTGTTTTCTGCAGTAATAAGTTTATGTCTGTTTGGAGTTCTTCCAGATTATATAAGTGTAATAGGATATATTATAATATTTGGAGCTTCACTTTATATGTTTTTATATAATAAGAAGCTGGATATGGAGCAAAAGTAAATATTTTATACAGATTCGAAATTTTCCCCACAAGTGGGGAAAATTTTTTTGCTTTAGATGAAATAAATTCTCAAATAAAAATTATTTTCAAAAATACTTGACAAAAATAGTTGGATATTATAATATACTAATTGAGAACAGTTTTCAAATAGGAAGGGGACAAGATAAAAGATGAAAATAGTATATTGGTCAGGAACAGGAAACACACAATCAATGGCTGAATTTATAGCAAAAGGTATAGAAGAAAGCGGAAAAAGTGCAGAATTAATCAATGTAAGTGATGTTAAAATAGATGAATTATTAAAAGAAGACGTACTTATATTAGGATGTCCTGCAATGGGAGACGAAGTTCTTGAAGAATGTGAATTCGAACCATTCATAGAAGAAATAAGCGGTAAAGTAAATGGAAAGAAAGCTGCATTATTTGGATCATACGGATGGGGAGATGGTCAATGGATGAGAGATTTTGAAGAAAGAATGACAGGTTATGGATGTGTAATTACATTAGACTGTTTAATAAATCAAAATGAAGCTGATGAAGCTGAATGCATAGAGTTTGGTAAAAAAATAGCTTCATTATAATAAAACAGGGTGGATGATGAATAATGAAGTATCTTGATTTTTACAATAGGTTAAATTCAATGGAAAATGAAGAATACATAGAAAATTTTCTTGTGTACAATAGTTCATGGGTTATAGCAGGAATAAAACCAGCAGTAACAATCGGGCTTAAAAAGAAAGATTTAAAAATGTATAAAAACTGGAATATTTATGGAAAAAAGTTTCTTAGAGACATAAATCTTAAATATATAGAACTCAGAGAAAATGATAATTCTATAATACTTATGATATATGATGAAGAAGTGCTTAAAAGAGAACTTTCCAAAGAAAATGTAAGAAATTTTCTCATAGGATTAGGTTATCCACGCAAAATTGAAATTAATCAGTATGTAAATACTTTACAAGAAAGATATGAAAAATATCATTGTCCACATGAACTAGGGTTATTCTTAGGAATACCTTTTGAAGATGTTAAAGATTTTATGGAATGTACTACTAAAAAATGTCTTCTTTGCGGATACTGGAAGGTCTATAACAATTCAGAAGAAGCAAAGAATATATTCAATCAATATGATAAAATAAAAAATTATACAATAAAAAATATGCTTGATGGAAACTCATCGCGCATAATAGTGTCAAGCATAAAAGACTCCTTTTATAATGTTGTCTGCATATAGACTCCACACACTTTATGCAGATTAAATAAAACAGGTAATAACACGTGAAATAGAGATACGATTTATTTTTAAACTCCACACTTAAAAGTAAATCACATATATTGTAAATTAATTTAGTCCTACACACAGCTAGATTAACGTCTTAAATTATTAACATGAATGAATACATTTTAAACACACACTTTAATATAATCAAATCTTATGTTTGTTTATGACTCCTTAATAAACATGAGGTAATTAACCGAAAATTAACTATCATATATAATTGAATATTTTGGTGATTAAATATGAACAGATTTAGTAGCTGCATAATATAAAATTATCATAAGACCTGAGGGGATTTTCTCTCAGGTCATTTTATATTTAATCACAATTTTGCACTATATTAACTTTTTTTTACATTGTGGAATAATTGAAGTATAATTTATGTTATAGAATAGTTAAATTATGAAATAATAATATAAAAGGATATTAATGAAGGGATGTGAATGAAATAGGTATGCTATTTAACAAGCTGTTTCAAATTGATAAAGTAAGTGACAGCATAGGTAATGTTAATTACAGAGAAGCTGTTAGGGCCATAATATTAAAAGATAAAAAGATACTGATGGTTCATTCAAAAAATAAAGATTACAAATTCCCTGGCGGAGGAATAAAGAAAGGAGAAGGCAAAATAGAAGCTCTCAAAAGGGAAATAGAAGAAGAGACTGGATATGTTGCAAAAAATATAGGAAGACAGATGGGAATTGTTACTGAAAAAAGCAAAGATAAATATGTTCATAATAGAATATTCAAGATGATTTCATATTATTATATTGCTGAGGTTACAAATGAAATAAGAGAGCAGAAGCTTGATGCATATGAAGCAAAACTGCAATTTGAACCAGTATGGATTGATGTTGGTGAAGCTATAGAAAACAATAAGAAAATCATTGAATGCAATAGTAAAAATAAAGCTAACTGGATAGAGCGAGAAACTTATGTATTAGAAGAAATATACCATAATTTAATAAAAAAATAGATAGTAGAAATTTTATTAAAGATATTTATTGAATATTGCAGTATATAATGCTAAAAAATCTGATGATATTGTAATATTCTGGATAATGCGTGAAAAATATATTATTATATCAAGTTTATATGTTTGGTGAAATTATTTATATCATATAAATTGAAAAGAATTAATTTATTTTCTTTGAATATGCTTTATTATTGCAAAGGTATGGATATTGATTTTAGAAAAGATATAAATTAGAAGATTATGGAGAAGATATGTGTTATTTAACTTACAATCTTAAAGGCGGAAATGAAAATTCTAATGAATATTATGAAAAAGTGAAGACTGTAAAAAACCAAGTTATCAATAGTTTATTTAATAAAAGTCTAGTTTATATATCTGATTTTTCTAATTATATAACAATTAATAGTATTGAAAATCTAAGAACAGATAAAGAATATTTTATAGAGTTTTTATTAATTGGAGTGCTTAAAAAAGAATATGATTCATTTGTAGACAATATAAATTTGCAGGAAGAAATTTTACTTAAATTATTGAACAAATACAGAAATATAAATATTATCAAAAGTTTTATGGACAAGTTTCGCGGAGTAATGAATACTAAAATTCTTATAAAAAGAAAAAAGAAATCTCCTTGTAACTATGATAATATTAATAATTTATTGAGATGGCTTGAATGCAGTGGGGATTTTCAAGAAGAATTAAAAAGATTATATAATTGGAAGAAATATTTAGAAAATAAAGATAAAAATTTTAGAAAGAGATTTTTGGCATCAGCATTAGATTTAGCTAAAGAATTTGAAAATATATGTGAAAACACATTAAATATATATGTTGCAAATGTAGAAAGTTATTTAAGCAAGTATAGAGTGGAGCATAATAACAGAGAAGATATAATTTATTGTGGAAAAGGGAAAATACAGTATTTTTTTAATATGGTATGTAGTGAGATTATGAATGACGTATATAGAAAGAGTTTTTTAGATGCAAAGCATAAAATTATTTTTTTGCCAGCATGTATGAGACAGCAGGATAGGAAGTGCATGAGCCGTAAGTGCAGAAATGGTTATAAGTGTGTTGGATGCTCATCCTTGTGCAATGTAAACAGACTTAGAAGATTAGGAGAAATTTATAATTTTTATGTAAGAGTAATACCTCATGAAACAGATATGAATTCAATAAAAAATTATGATAATAATTCTTATGGAATAGTTGGAATTGCATGTATAATTAACCTTGTAAGTGGAGGATTTAAAGCACTAAGACTTGGATTTATACCTCAATGTGTTTTGCTTGAACAAGTAGGATGTAAAAATCATTGGCTTTTAAATAAAGGAAATATGACTGAAATTAATGAAGAAAGGCTGTTGCATATATTAACAAAATTTTAGACAGTAAATATTTTTACATATACTTACTGTCTTATTTTTATGTATTAATTCAATTGGTAAATTTAAACATTATACATGGATTTTAAAAGTGAAATTCCAGTTGATGTTTTAAAATATTTTTCCATCATATTTTTTATATTGCTTTTAGAGTAATTACTTTCATCTGCATTGACCAGATAATCAGCTTCAATTAAAATTTGATAATCCATGCCGTCTATGTCTGAAAGAGTATGATGATGACCTACCAAGTAAACAATTCTTTCAATTTCAGAAGATGATAAACCAGTATCTTTAAGAAATTCTTTTGTCAGAATCATTCCTTCTTTTTCTTGATATTTTCCATTAGTATTACCATATTTTTCTCTACATAATGGGCAAGCAATATCGTGGACAATAGCTGCAATTTCAATAATTTTTTCTGTTTCTTTTGAAATGGATTCACATTGACATATAGTTCTTGCAAATGTATGAACTTTTATAAGATGATTAATGTCATGAAGGTTTCCATTTGAATATTCAATCATCTTTACCATAATTTCTGATATATTCATTTTTATACCTCGTTACATTTAATTTTGTAGTTTCTTCTTAAGTATATATTACCATAATGAATTGAAAATTTATATAAATAGTGGAAATGATATGTTTATCTTACTTAAATTTATATAATATTGAGAATATAGAGAAGCTTAGAGAGAAAGGATGAGTTTAAGTATTAAACAACATCCTCTTTTTCTGAAAGTTTAGAAATAATCTGGGAGATCTGTCTCCAGTTATAAACTCGTGTTATATTGTCATTTAATGGAAGTTTGTTGTAGTTTGTATCAATTAAGAGTACTTTAAAACCATTAGATGATAAAGATAAAGCATTACTATAGCTGTCTTCTATAAATACATCACAAGATAAATCCTGTGCAGTTGAAACTTTATCAGGGGTACCTAGTACATAGAGATCATCAAAAGGAATACTATATTGATTTAAATATATTTTAGTCAACAATTCTAATGATTTGTCTCTTGCAGTTACAAAATAAATATTATTTGATTTATATAGGAAATTAAGTTCATCCAAAACATCGTTTCTTAACTTTTCTTTAGAATGCATTTCAAATTTTTTATCTTCGTAGAATTTTAGATATTTTTCTTCTTCAATGTTTAATACTTTAGCAATACTGTATTCTGTAACGTCTTCTTTTGTGAAGTTTATGTTGAAATAGTCGTTGGCATAATCAAGCCAGTAATATGGATCTGTGATTGTTCCATCAATATCGATACATATATTTAAAGATTTCATATAATCGCTCCCTTCATATATCAATTATAAATTGTGTAGTTTAAATGGATATTAAGATTTTGTTATTGAATGTAAAAAACTTTATAGTCTAAAAAATAATTTTACTTAAATGTTGATCATTAATTACGAATTTAGACATGCGTATAAATTTTAAAATAACTATAAATAACAATGTTTTTATGCTTAATATTTTATTAAACTCAATTTTAAAATTGTGTTATTCAAATTTTAATGAGTATTTCTGGGTGATATATCTTATAAAAAATAAAAAGTATAAAAAGCTGTCGATTTTCGATAAATTATGATACAATATAGCCAAATGCAAACAAATGTTATTACTTATACGTATAGAAGATATGATGTATAAATCATAACAATAGATATAATATGAGAGGTAAGGTACTACTTGATGAAAAAAAAGAAAATTTACTAATTCATAATCTGAAAGCAGTATGTAAAAGTGTTAAAGAGAAAAATGGAAAAATAAATATTAAGAAATTATTGATATTTCTAGGAGTTATATTTATTTCAATAACCACATTGTTTTTCTCAAAGGTCAATATTGAGAAAAACAACTTTAATGAAAAATTGGATGCAATAGCAAGAGAATTGTTGGAGAGAGAGCCAATTAATGATGGATATGTAGATATTGAATGGTTGGCAGAAGAAGAAAGACAGGAATTTGAAAATTTAAAAGATAAAGAAGAACTGGGCAAGTTCTATTTTGTACAATGGTTCAATGAAAAGATAAATTCAA
Source organism: uncultured Clostridium sp. (assembly GCF_934754915.1). Classification (GTDB taxonomy): domain Bacteria; phylum Bacillota; class Clostridia; order Clostridiales; family Clostridiaceae; genus Clostridium. The sequence goes on along the minus strand of NZ_CAKVKB010000143.1, from coordinate 1,540 downwards.
ATGAAGAAGCAGCGTTAGAGTATTTCGAAAAAGCAGCAGATGTTTTGCCAGATAAAGCAGATAAAAAATTAAAATCACGTATATATTATGAACAAAGTAATATTTTACATAAAATAGATGAAGAAGAATCAAAAGCTATGTTTGAAAAAGTAAAGGAAATATATAAAGATGAAAGTGATAAAGAATATTTAGTAAGATTAAGTCTTTTAAAAGGTAAACAGTTTATGGATGGAGATATGTCAGCATCTGAGTGTATAGACATACTTGAAGAAGCATTAGCTCTTGCAAAGGAAATTGAATATGATGATATTGGAAATGTGGATTATTACTTAGGGACAGCATACTGGTATGATAATCAACAGATACAAGCTATAAATCATAAGCTTGAAGCATTGTCTGTTTATTATGATCAAAATAAAGCTGATAAAGTGGAGTTTTTATCAATAGATCTTGCAATTGATTTTTTAGAAATTAGAAATTATAATGATGCAATTAGAAATTATAATGATGCAATTAAATATTTAAATATGGTAATTGATAATATGCCAGAGACATTTCCAAATGATTATGATTATTTCATACCATCATATGCATGGATGAATTTAGTTGATGCATATACTAAATCCGGAAGATATAAAGATGCTGAAGAAGCTTTGGAATTTACAGAATTTTATGTAAAAAAACAAGGGGATGGAAAAAAGAAAGTTGATGATTTAGCTATGCTTGACATGTATAAAGCAGAAATTTTAACAAGATTAGAGGATTTCAAACAGGCTCAGGTGTATTTGGATAAATTTAAGGCTGGATATAATAATACTGACATTGAATTTTCATACATGGATATGGATATATCAATGGAAAATTTACAGGGAGACATATACTATGGAACTGAAAGATATTCAGAAGCATTAGAATGTTATTTGAATGCTAAGGAAATGATAGATGAAAGAGAACTATTGAATTTAATAGAAGACAATAATGAGAAAATCTATATGAATTATGTGGCTTTAGGTGATTATAAAACAGCATTTGAATATTCTCATATTAATAATAATATAAGAAGTGAAGCAAAGAATGATACAGATGCTCAATATTCACATTATTTAATAAGCAAATTCAATAGTGATAAAAATGAATTACGTATTGGTCAATTGGAAGAATCTCAAAAAATAACAAAAATAATATCAATATTTTTAGGATTGATAGCTTTTTCAAGTATTGTATTTACAAGTATAATATATAGAAAGAACAAAGAAATTAAGAGATTAAATGAAATATTTAAAAATTTAAGTGCTACTGATGGCCTAACATCGGTACCAAATAGAAGAGCTTTAGATGAGTATTTATCAAATAATTGGGAAGAGCTTAGTATTAATAGAGCTAGAATACCTATATCATTTGCAATGATAGATATAGATTATTTTAAAAAGTATAATGATAATTATGGACATCCTCAAGGAGATGAAGTTTTAAAGAAGGTCTCTGAGTGTATAAAAGTATCATGCAGAAAGTCAGATTTTATAGCACGATATGGAGGAGA
>NZ_CAKVKB010000142.1 GCF_934754915.1 uncultured Clostridium sp. | reverse complement strand
TCAATTAATAATATTTATTGAATAAAAAAGTAATTTGCGATTCCAATTAATAGTATTAATATAAAAGAAATAAGGGTAAAGATACAAGTATTTACACCTTATGTTAAAAAGTATATAATTTAATGTAAGATTTTGTGTAAATTAGAGGGGGAAAATTCATGACAGAAAATCAATTTTCTAGATTAAACAAGGTATTATTTATTATTTTATTTATTTTCCATACATATCTTCTTATGACGATGATAGGACAAATATTAGAGGCAGGGGCCCGATTATCTTATGTTATACAACTGACAGTTTTTTTATTAGCTTGGATTTTGCTTATTTTTTTCTATTTTAAAAGGGGAAATTCAATTGCTTTTGTAAAAGGGGCATTTGCTTCTTCGATTTTTTCACTTTTTGTTACTCTTACATTAAATCATAATTATTTTACTGTTATATATTTATTTTTAATATTAGCTTTATCAATGTTATACTCAGATAAAAAACTTACTTTGATTGTATCATTGTCAGTTATCTTAATAAGTGTGATTCACAATGCCAAATTTCTGTTAGAGTCTAATTTTAAGGATGATGCTTTACTTAGTGAATGCTTCATTCAAATGAGTATCATTATAATGATTTCTTATGCAAGTATTAAAATAACAGGTTTATTAGCTCAATTTAACAATGAAAATATTCAGAAAATAACTGATAATGCAAATAAGCATGCAGAAACAGCAGCTAAACTTATAGGAATTTCAGAAGAATTGGTAAAGGATTTTGATAAATCTGAAAAGATGATAAAAGATTTGAAGAATATAATTGAAGCTAACAATTATTCAATGAACAATATTGCACAGAGTACTGAAGATACAGCAGAAACAATTGAAAAACAAAGTCAGATGACTTTTAATATAAAGAATAATATTGAAAATACTGAAAAAGAAGCTTTAAAAATAGCTGATGCATCTGACACTACTTATTCTTTGATTAAAGAAAGCCTAAAAACTTTCTCACATTTAAGTGAAAATACTGTAGTAGTTAAAAACGCAAATATGTCTTCTATCGATTCAATAAATGTTTTATCAAAGAATATTGAAGAAGTTAAAGATATAACTAAAGACATTACAGAGATTTCTGAAAATACAAATCTTCTTGCTTTAAATGCATCTATAGAAGCTTCAAGAGCTGGAGAATTAGGAAAAGGATTTTCAGTGGTTGCAGAAGAAATCAGAAAATTATCTGAAGAGACAGGTAAAGCTACAAATAAAATATCAACAATAATAAATGATTTAATAGAAGATATAGAAAATGTATATTCAAATGTGAATAATTCAGCAGCATCTAGTGAAAAACAAAATGAAATGGTAAGTAGTGTTTTATCTAAATTAGGAGATGTTGATGCAGTAACAAGTGGATTGAACGATTCTATTATAAACACTAAAAATATGGTTCATGAAATCAATAATTCGAATGCAACAATATTAGATCATATATCTACTTTATCTGCTACAAGTGAAGAAGTTGCAGCATCTTCTCAGACTGTATTAAAAGACAGCGAAAAATCAGTTGAAATAGTAAATGATTTTGAAAATCTGATGAAAGGAATTTATCTTTTAGCAGAAAAATTGAAGTTAGATGATTAAATAAAATTATGTTAATAATAAGCTAGAAATTATTTTTAATAAAGTTTTCCAAGTGGCAATAATAGCCTTATAGGAAAACTTTATTTCATTTCTAAAAGATATATTGGAATTAACAATATATAATATAATTTACAATTAAGGATGAAATTTTTGCAAGATTTATTTAATGTTTTTCATTCATAAGATAAATTTTAATATTGCAACATATATAGAAATAATCTTCAGGTTATATTATAATAGTTCAATGGGAAAATGTATTTGTAACAAAAGAATATTAATTTATTTTTGAAATACTTTAAAGCAGGAATTGCCAAAACAACGTTAAAATAATGAAGATTAAAATTAAAATATGTGCTACAATATGTAATGGCACAGAATAGTAATTAACAATACACACAGAATAAATTATTAAGTGAGGAAATTTTATGAATAACAATATTGCAATTTTAACAGATACAAATAGCGGAATGACAAAAGAACAAGCTGAAAGCTTAGGCGTGACTATTGTCCCAATGCCTTTTTACATAAATGGTGAACTTTATTATGAAGGAATCACATTAAATGCAGATGAATTTTATAAACATTTAGCTGATCATGCAGAAGTTCATACTTCTCAGCCTGCACCAGGGGAAGTGATAAAGATATGGGAAGAACTTTTAAAAGAAAAAGATGAAATTGTATATATTCCTATGTCAAGTTCACTTAGTGGAAGCTGTGAAACTGCACAAATGTTGAGTGAAGATTATGAAGGAAAAGTTCATGTTGTAAATAATAGGAGAATTTCTGTGACACAACTTCAATCTGTAAGAGATGCTGTTAATTTAGCTAATGCCGGGAAAAGTGGTGCAGAAATAAAAAAGATACTGGAAGATAGACAATACGAATCAAGTATATATGTTACTCCTGATGATTTGGATTATTTAAAAAGAGGCGGAAGGATAACACCTGCTGTAGCATCTATAGCAAAAGTGCTTAATATAAAGCCAGTTTTAGAAATCCAAGGGAAAAAGCTTGATTCATTTAAGAAAGTAAGAGGCATGAAACAGGCTAGAAGAGTCATGAAGACAGCAATACATGATGATATAAAAAATAGATTTTCAAATCTTTCAAAAGTAAAAGTATATGCAGCATATACAAGCAATAGAGAACTGGGAGAATTATGGAAGGCTGAACTTGAAGAAGAATTTCCAGGATATGAAATAGAATTATATCCATTATCATTAAGTGTAAGCTGCCATATAGGACCTGAATCTTTAGGCGTTGGATGTGCAGAAGTTATAGAATAAACATATTAATGTAGTTTTATTATTGTAACATATATACATGCTGCAATAATGAAATTATATGATAATTGAGGATTTTTCATATTAGCATAAATACAAAGTTCAACTCAACATATAGTATATTTTCAATAAAGATAGGCACTATATGTTGAGTTAAATAATGTAAAATTATAATTATGAAATATCCACAATTAAAAGAACTGTCGCATTGAAAAATTAGTTACTATATACAGTATGTGAATCAAATTACTTGATGCTATATATGGTATGATCTGATTTTGGTGCGGCAGTTTTATTCTTTATTGTCAATAAGAACATGTATTAGTTATTCATTATCAATAAGAATATATATCAGTTATTATAAAAAGATGAAAACAAACTTTGAATACCTTCCATAAGAATAGGATATATACATATAAGGTCTTTATTGAGATTGGATAAATTTTTAAAATATGAATTTATTGTATGGTTTGAACAGCAGCTGAAGTTCTCATTTGACACTTTCCATATTTCACATCCTTCATAAGGATTTGCTGTGCCTAAAAACATATTGTTTTCAGAAGAAACTATAAGAGTTCTTCCACCATAGTTATTAGGATTATTAAGGCCGTTTAAAATTGAAGGGCTGAAATTAGTGCCATCATGAGATTGATAAATTTGAAAACCTTTAGTGTAATTATATTGTTTCATAAGAAATAGGATTTTTGAATATGATTCTGTGATTTTTCTATAATTATCAGGACCTATTTTTTTTATATAATTTTCTTTATTGTATAAGAATCCTTCATATATTGTTTCTATATTTGTAGAATCATTAAATGTTGTTATAACGAGGGTGTCTTTAAATTCTTTGATCTGCCATCCATAAACATTGAAAAAATTATTAAATCCAGACTTAAATCCAGAAATGCTCTTGTTTCTTTTTCCAGTTGATGGAAGTGTAGCAGCTAGAGGATCACTGCCTACAACAATCTGCCAATTATCATTTTTATCAATTCTTATTAAATCAAAACCTAAAGGTGCATATAATGATAAAGGAAGAGCTTTTGATACAGCTGCATAAAGATGATTTTTAAATATTCCAAATGACATTATATTTTTATTAGTCTTATCGCCAAAACCTTTATCAGAAATTAATGTCCAGTCATTCATTCCAGGTTTTTGGTTATCAGAACGCCAGATTTCACACCCATTATCAGAATTAACACCAAGATAAAGTCTGTCATTAAAAACACACATATCATCAATTCCGTTATGTGGATTTTTATTTTTATTGAAAAGAGCATTATATTTATCATCAGAAGAAATTACAGGTTTAAATGGTTCATATTGTGGATCAGGACTGGAATATAAGGAAGGAGCATTTCCGCCTAATCCGTTTTTGAGGGTTGAAATATATAATTGGCCATTAAAAGATACCATAGCTCTTGAACTTGTTCCAGATAAATCTGGAGTGCATAGTTTCAGCCAGTGCACTCCATCAATGCTTTTAAACATAGATACTTTTTCACCCATAGTTGCAGCATAAATTGCTTTTTTATTTTTACTTTTATGGACAGTCATAATTCTAAAACCATAAGACTTATCAGCTGGAGCAGTTTTAAAGACTCTTTCCCAAGAAGAACATGTTCCATCTTTTTTATATCTCCATATTTCAGCATTATTATCAGTACCTGTTTTTAATGAGGGAGGAATACCTATATTTGAAAAGGAATTGGCCATTGATGAAAACATATTTCTCGATGTACCAACATATATATAATCTTCAAATTCAACCATTGACCAAGCATAACTGTTTTGTCTGGCATTTTTAATATTATATTTATCAAATCCATTTACTTCTATTATTTTTTTGTAGGTAAGCATAAATTTATCACCTCTTTGTATTATGGATATTGTATAAGTCATTATATGCAAAGGAGATAAAAAAAGTGAAAATGAGCGTATATATTTCAATTGACAATGATTATGAAGTTTTAGTTTTATTAACGATATATATTTATTACAAGATTAAAAATATATTTTAATTTGTCTGATAAATAAAAAATGTCAAAGAAATCTTATAAGGATTTAAATCTTGACTATAAATTAAAACATATATGATGCGATGAAATGTGCCATAAAATATACCTGTTTTGAATTTAATGTGAAAAAACAGAAAAAAATATAAAAAAATATAAAAAAATGTAGAAAATGAATAAAAAATGTGTTATTATAGATGTGAACAAAAGATGGCTAATATGATATTCACAAAAAGTAAGTCACTAATCCCCCCCATAAGGATGAATTTTACTCCTAAGATAAATATTTAATCCCCTATAAAATATTTATTTTAAAACTAGTTTAGGTGTAAAAGTGATGAAATAAAATTCAATAATAAAAAACAAAAGATAATTTCCTAACAATTTCAAAAACCTATTATTTTATGAGCATACGTATTTACACAATGTACGTATGCTGTTTTTTATTATATTATTGTTTGTTATTCCATATTTTTACTGTATAATATTCATATATGTATATGGAGGGATTATTATGAGTGAAAAAATGTGGAATATAATGCAAAGGGTTAAAAAAAGACGAAAAGAATTAAATTTATCATATAAAGACCTTTCTGAGAGGACGGGTATTTCTAAAGGTACACTTGAAAAGTATGAAAGTGGATTAATAAAAAATGTTCCAATTGGAAAATTTCAATTATTGGCAGATGCTCTTGAAATAAAACCTTATGAACTTATGGGATGGGATGGAGAATATCTTCTTTCGCAAAAACAAAAAGATGAAGAACATGCAGATATAGTAGATCTTCATAATGTATTTTTGAAATTAAATGAAACTGGAAGAAGAAATGTTCTTAAATATATGTCTGATATTCTTTCAATAGATAAATATAGACAAAAATAATAATTAAATTTTATTCTTTACATGTTATTTTTAATAAATTTTTTTCATATTTTTGGACAATTTATGAATAACAGTGTAAAAGGACAGAAACACATAGATTGTAAAGCAGAATTTTTATATAGGGAATTTATGAATTTCTGTAATAAAACGTTAAAATTGTATGGGTACATTGGACTGATGTGGAAAATGATGCTATTCTTTGTTCCATGAGATAACAGGAATAAGTAAATCTTGTTTTAATAACACAAATAGGGGGCAGAAAACATGGAAACAGAAGTAAGAAGCAGTAAAACAAAAACGATGGTAAAAATGGCCGTCATGATTGCAATGGTATATTTGGCAACATTTTTGATAAAAGTACCATCAATTAATGGTTATACTCATTTGGGAGATTGTATGATTTTCCTTTCAGTATTAATATTAGGATCCAAAAAGGGTGCTTTGGCTGGAGGAATTGGAGCAGCACTTGCTGATTATCTTGGAGGATACATGATATGGGTAATTCCTACATTTGCTATAAAAGCTTTAATGGCATTAGCAATGGGTATAATTACAGAAAGAATTCTTGACAAATGGAGATTTGGATGGATTGTAGGAGCAGTAGCTGGTGGAATTGTACAAATTGTATGCTATACATTAGTTAAATTTCCGTTATTTGGGGCAGCAGTAGCATTAGCAGAACTTCCAGCACTTATATTACAGACAGTAAGTAGTGTTGTGCTTGCAGCAGTATTGGTTTCTTTACTTAAAGAATCAGGAATTATTAAAAAGTTGAGAGAATGTTAAAAATAAGAAAAGATTAAGATAGAGAATTGTTTCATAAAAATAAATTCTATTGTACTTATTATTTCTATTTAAAGTAGTAAATACAATAAAACTTTAGATATTTTATGAGACAATTCTCTTTTTGTAGCATTTTATTAAACGCTTACAAAATGTGAGCATATTGAAAATCAAAGAAATCATGAAAAGATTTTATTTTTATATAAGAAATTATATTTTGGATAATCTATGGATAACTTTTGAAAATAACAGAAACATAGTAAATTCTCAATTCTGCATTGTTAAATATATTATTAGAGCTGTTTTATGAGAAAAAACATAAAAATACATATAATTCTAATTTGTCGAATAAAAAAATGAGAAAAAAATAAAAAAATGTAGAAATTAAGAAGAAAATATGTTATTATAAATACAAGCAAAAGATGATTATAGATTTAGAAACGAAATAAGTAAGAACAAAAGAAAAAGTTTTATAATGATGATATTATATTAAAACCAAAGATAATCCCTTATAATCTTCAAAACCCCTATAGAAATCAGTAAATGTACTTGCCAACTGCACTTACTGGTTTCTTTTTTTATTAAAATTTGTTCGAAAAAAAGATATATGTTGTAATTAACAATTTTTAAGAATTGCGCAGAAAAAATACCGCAAATTCTTGTGAATAATGCGGTATTTTCTTAATTTAATATTTTACTATATCTAAATTATTCATTATCAAAAAACATAGTATATTCAATTTCCTTTGTTTCTTCACTAAAATGTTCATCCAAAACCTTAAAACCGTTTTTGTAATAAAAATTCACTGCATTTTTATTTTTTATAAACACATCTAATTTGAGATGCAAATATTTAGACTTACAATAATCTATTAATTTCTTACCTATCCCTTCTCCTTGATATTCTTTTTTTACGAAAAGTCCTGCTATATAATTTCCATCAATAACCCCTATAAAAGCCTTTATAACATTATTTTCTTCATATATATAAATATCAGCTGCTGGTAACATTTGTTTAACTAACTCATAATTATTAATCCAGTATTCCTTTTGTATAAAATTATGAGCATCCACATTTGTATCAATCCAAATTTTCATTACTGCATCTAATTTACTTAAGTCGAAATTTTTAATCATACTCTTCTCCTCAATTTTTTAAAATATTAAAAATAAGAGTCGAATACATCCATCAAGTTCACCCTTTCTGTTAATGTAAACATCTTTTTCTTATTAAGTATAACATATTTTATAAGCACTGCACATTATTCAATTTTCAAAGAACATTTTGATTTACTACGTTCATTCTGCATATAAT
>NZ_CAKVKB010000141.1 GCF_934754915.1 uncultured Clostridium sp. | reverse complement strand
TGCGCCTCATACTGGGGATGTTGTTAAGATAAGCCAGCTTTCTACATCAAATATGAAGTATGCTGGAAGAGTACTAAATGATACTGAAGCTACTGAAACTGCAGAAGCAACTGATACTAAAAATTAGAAATTGAAAACACTATTATATCATTTAACATTGATGATATGATAGTGTTTTTTTCTGAAAAATTTATTTTTAATATATTATACAATTTTAAATCCCATTTTAGAAATCCAGCTTTTCATTCCATCAGGATTACGAGTTTGTATGAATACACGGCCTGGCCCTCTAAAACGACAAACTAAACCTTCACCTGATGTGAAACTGCTTATCCAGCCTTTTTTAGATGCTTTTTCAATTTGATATTCAAGAGTTTCATCCCAAGCAACAAGGTGACAGTTATCAATTATTATTTCTTCACCAGGATTAAGATTTATCTGATGAATTGCTCCATAACTACTGACAAAAAGAGTACCATTTCCTTTTGCACCTAAAACAAAGAAACCTTCTCCAGAAAATAATCCTTTAGTAAGATTTTGAACTTTTGTTTCAATTTCTACATCCATAGTAGCAGCAAGGAAACCATCTTTTTGAATCTTGAGGCCTGTACCATTTAACTCTATTGGCATTATGTCTCCAGGAAGAGCATGAGCAAATATAATATCACCAGAACCTCTATTAGCAGAAAGATATTGGAAGAAGAATTTTTCACCTGTAGCCATTCTAGCAAGACCTTTTAAAATTCCTCCTTCTGCACTTCCAGTAACATCAATAGTAGGTGACATTGTAATCATTGCATCTGATTCAGCTTTTATCTGTTCACCAGTCTCAAGATGGCATTTAACTATTGGGAAAGTGCCTTCATGTAAAATCTCGTAATTCATTTTTATCCCTCCAAACAAGAAAATATAGTGTTATTATAAAATTGAAATGCTATAAATTAACATTTCAATTTTATAATAACATAGATTTTTTTTTAAATAAATACAAATTTGTTGTGTGGTTGTTAATTCATAAATAGTATAAATATAAAGTATTAAACGCCGATTGCGATATATGATATGTATATAATAAAAAAATGTTTGAAATATAATAAAAAATAGTGTAAAATGATAAATGAAAACGTATTCTAATAAAAATAATTTGTGGAGGTTGTTTTATGATAATATATATTATGAATATACTTCATAATAGTGTTAATTTGGCATTTAATCATCAAGAGATTTCCTTGATTGGACATACATTAATGAATGATGCAAGATACATATCAAGTTTTGCTGGAATAAAGAAAAATAATGATATAAGTGAAATTAATATGAAACTGGCTAATTTTTTTGAACTTATAAAAAAATATAAGATATCTTTAAAAGATACTTTTGACATTTTTGAAAAAGTCATAGGAAATCAAAATAATAAGTGGATTATAAATGAAGTTTATAATTATAATGGAAGATATAATATTAATGAAATTCATATAAGCAGGTATTTAAGTGAAATAATTTATAGCAGTGGTGATCAAAACAATATAGATGAATTGTATAAAAATTCACCAAATATGCAAAGAGTTATACTTGATGCTGTGTTTAATAAGATAAAAGAAAACAATAGAAATAATATTATTGAAAATCTTTGCGACGTATGTTGATTAAAGGTTTACAAAAGGTATTATGTTTAAAGATCAGCGCGGAAATATTTTTTGGATTTTCACGCTGATTTTTATCATTATAAAATCATGCAACAGATAAATAATATTTGAATTTAATGATAAGTTAACATAAAGATACTATATTTTATAATTTATTGTAAGGTGATATAATAATATAAAAAAACTGGCGGTGATAGTTATGGCGATTAAAACAAGAAAAGTAGTTATTGTAGGGAGTGGAAATGTAGGTTCTCATTGTGCTTTTTCATTAGCACTTCAAGGTGTTTGTGATGAAATTATAATGATTGATAAAATAGGAAAAAAAGCAAATGCAGAAGCAGTTGATTTAAGTGATACTATTTCATATATTCCACATAAAGTAAAGGTAAGAAAAGGAGATTTTAAAGACTGTGGTGATGCAGATATTATAGTTATAAGTCTTGGAGTGCCACCTGAACCAGATAAGAGCAGACTTGAATTTTTGGAAGGCACAATAAAGGAAGTTGATATTATTATAGAACCTATAATCAATAGTGGATTTAATGGAATTATGATAGTTATATCAAATCCTGTAGATGTTGTTTCTTATTATATATTGAAGAAGACAGGTTTTGCTAAAAATAAGGTGTTTGGAACTGGAACAACTCTTGATTCTTCAAGATTGAAGAGAATACTTTCCAATGAAACAGGCATTGATGCAAAATCAATACAAGGATATACAATGGGAGAGCATGGTGATTCTCAGATGGTTCCATGGTCTCATATATCATTTGGGGGTAAGAATGTATATGAACTTATAGAAGATGGAAATAAAATATTTAAAAATATTGATTTGGATCAGCTTGAACATAAAACAGCACAGGCAGCATATGAAATAATTGAAGGAAAAGGATGTACTGAATTTGGCATAGGGGTCGGACTTACTGAAATTGTTAAGACAATATTTCATGATGAAAGAAAGATACTTCCTGCAACGACTATGTTAAATGGTGAATATGGACAAGAAAATGTATTTGCAAGTGTTCCATGTATAATAGGAATAAACGGAATAGAAGAGATTGTACAGATAAATCTTAATGCTAAAGAAAAACAAAAATTTAATAATTCATGTAATGTAATAAGAGAATATATAAATAAAGCTGAACAGTTATAAAAGGATAATACATATCACAATTAACAATGTATAATTTATAATGAATGATGACATCTTTTCAAGACTTCTTTGATATTTTTATATGTACTACATAACTTTGACTTATTTTTTGACACTTAAGCTAATATGGATGATATAAAAAATAGAAATGCATTTTAAATTAATACTTTATATATAAAAACTGACTGCAAGTATTATAAGTAATGAATATTTTTTATAAATTTGATTAAAAATTTAAAGTCAATATATAAAATTGTAATCTTAAACATAAGTACATTATTTAAATTGTTGCATTAAAATGTACTTATTTGATATAATTCCATTGAAATGAGGTGAAAATATCATGGCAAGGAAGAGCAGTAGAAATACTGATATATTGAAAGATGCTAAGAATACTACATCTCCTAAGATTTATTCATTGCTTGTACAACTGGTAAATGCAGAAAGAAAAGATTTGGCAGAAGATGTTTTAAAAGCTGACTATCTTTTAGAATATACAAGTAATTGTATCAAGGATAAAGATTACAGAGAAGCAAAATTTACAATAGGAATGGCTGAAGAAAGAATAAACAAGGTTAAAAATGAAGGATTTAATGTAGAGTATCTTATATATCTTTACGAAGGAATAAAATCTAAAATAAAATAAATTCATAGAAGATAGAAGTATGAAAAATTTTAAAAGCTTGCAGTAAATATGAGGTTGCTGCAAGCTTAATTTTTTACATATTTTTATTAATACAAATTGATTTTTTTAGATTTGTAAAAATTCAATATTATTATTTATTATATTTTTTATGATTAAATAGATAATTAAGATTTAAGGGTTTATTATTGCAGGATTAGGTATAAGTGTAGCATGGATATTGTTTTATAGATTTGGAGGCAATAGATTGAAATTAATGGAAAATGACTGAATTAGTTCAAAAAATCATTGGAAATATATGCTTAAATATCAATATAAATGATATTGACTGAAAATAAAAGAAAACGTTTAAAATCTATTGACAAATATCATTCTAGATTGTAGTATAGTAACAGTGATATTGATTACATATGTTTTTAAACAATTATGTAAAAAATATATATAAATATATACATTTGATTAAGCAAAGGAAGGTATAAATGAAACAAGGAATTAATTTAGTGAAGCGAATTGTATTATTTTTTCTAGGGATGAGTATAATTCAACTTGGAGTAGCATTATTTTTAAAGACAAATATAGGATCAGATAGTTTTACAGTATTTACACAGGGACTTGCAAAAACTCTGGATAATACAGGGTTAAGCAGTAATTTTATAGTGAATTTTATTTCAGGGGGTATGGGTGTAACTCCTGGAGTTGCAAACATGATCATTCTAACAATAATGTTTATAGCAATATTGTGTGTTGAAAGAAAACGAATAAATATTGGGACATTAATATGTGTTGTTGGAGTAGGGCCTATAATAGATTTTGGCGTTAAAGTTATTTCATATTTTCCAGTAGATTCGTATAATTTATTTGTAAAAATGTTTTTGGTTGTTTTTGGTTGTTTTATAATTGCGATAGGTTTTTCAATATTATCGGCAAGTAATCTTGGAGTAGCTCCAAATGATATAGTTCCATTTATATTTGTTGATAAACTTAAAATCGAATACAAATGGGTTAGAATAGCTTTAGATGCAGTATTTTTAATAGGCGGCTTTGTACTTGGAGGAAAGATAGGAATTGGAACTGTTCTATCAATGGCATGTACGGGACCATTTATACAAATATGTCTTCCATATGGAGAAAAATTTGTGGATTTTCTTGTAGAAGGAAAAGAAGTGCGTATTGAAGAAGTATCTGCATAATAATTGATAAAACTGTCAGGCAGTATGCCTGGCAATTTTTTTTGCATAAAAATAGCATATGTATTGCAGGGCTAAAAGTATATTTGAAATTTATTTAATACATATAAATAAAGTTTGAAATATAGAAATATAATTCACAGCAATAATATATGATTTGAATTTTGAAACAGAAATTATTTATAGGAATTAGAGTTGTTAATATTTAGCAAATCAATAATTTTATACATATATTATTATAGAAATATAGTTTTATAATTTAATCTTTTATTATTAGCAATAATAAAATTGTCAATTAGTCAAAATGATTTGGGAGAAATAAGGAAACATGTGTTATAATTAAATATATATAATTGAAAAATTGTAAATTATTTAAGTTGAATGATTATACAAATTTAAATCGTTTGTAATTGCAATTATATAAATCTCAATTATATTCAATATTATACAGTAATAAGGAATAACGATATAAACAAAAGGTTGTGATTAGCATGGAAGTCAATATTAAAGATATTAATAGTAAAAAATATATAGAATTAAAAGGAAAACTTGATAGTAATTCTAGCAATGAAGTGACAGAAAAAATACTTGATGTAATACAGGATGCTGATGATATAACTATTGATATGAGCCAGTGTTCATATGTTTCAAGTGCAGGTCTGCGAACACTTCTTACTATAGGAAAGAGAATAAAAATGAAGAGTGGACATATGAGCATAATAAATCTTGTGGAAGAAGTAAAAGATGTTATGGAAATGACAGGCTTTGGAAATATTTTTAAGGGGTTTGAGAACTAATATATGTTGGGGTTAACAATATAAAATAAATGAAGAAATTTTTGCAGAATTTCTTTGTATTATTAGATTCATATTTATAAAAATAGAGGAGGGATTATATAAATGATAAGAGTTGATAGCTATCCTACTCATGAGAAAGATGGAATAAAATATAGAATAGGAAAAGTTCTTCCATATGGAGCATCCATTGTTCCAAATGGCGTTAATTTTTCTATATTTTCAAAATATGCAACTTCGTGTGAACTTGTTCTTTTTAAAAAAAGAGAAAAAGAGCCATATGCAGTAATACCATTTCCTGATGAATTCAGAATAGGAGATGTTTTTTCTATGATTGTATTTGATGTGGATTATGAAAACATTGAATATGGATATAGAATGGATGGAAAATATTCTCCAAGAGAAGGTTTTTGGTTTGATAAAGAAAAGTATCTTCTTGATCCTTATGCTAAATCTGTTTCAGGAAGAATTATATGGGGAGAGGAAATCGATGAAAATAACAAATTTCAGCATAGGGGAAGGATAATATATGATGATTTTGACTGGGATGGTGATAAACCCCTTGAGATTCCTATGGAAAAACTTGTGATATATGAAACTCATGTCAGAAGTTTTACAAAAGATAAAACAAGCGGTGTAAGACATGAAGGTACATTTGCAGGACTTGGAGAGAAAATTCCATATCTCAAGAAACTAGGAATAAACTGTATTGAGCTTCTTCCAATTTTTGAATTTGACGAACTTGAAAATTCAAGAGTAGTAGATGGACAAAGGTTGTATAATTACTGGGGATATAGCACAGTAAATTTTTTTGCACCTAAAGCAGGATATGCAGCTACAGGGAAATATGGAATGGAAGCTGATGAATTGAAAAATCTTATAAAAAAACTTCATCAGGCAGGAATTGAAGTAATACTTGACGTTGTATTCAATCATACTGCAGAAGGCAATGAAAAGGGACCGTATATATCATATAGAGGAATAGATAATAAAACATACTATCTTCTTACTCCTGATGGACATTATTATAATTTTAGTGGATGTGGAAATACATTAAATTGTAATAATTCTATTGTGAGAAACTGTATACTGGACTGTTTAAGGTATTGGGTATCTGAATATCATATAGATGGATTCAGGTTTGATCTTGCATCCATTTTATCACGAGATGAAGCTGGTGCGCCAATGAAAAATCCACCTCTTCTTGAAACTTTAGCTCATGATGCAATTTTATCTAAAACTAAGCTTATAGCTGAAGCATGGGATGCAGGCGGGCTTTATCAGGTTGGAAATTTTCCTTCATGGGGAAGATGGGCTGAATGGAATGGAAAATATAGAGATACTGTGAGAAAATTTTTAAAAGGTGACAGTGTAGCACTTGAATTTATGAAAAGAATGGAAGGGTCTGAAGATTTATATA
Source organism: uncultured Clostridium sp. (assembly GCF_934754915.1). Taxonomy (GTDB): domain Bacteria; phylum Bacillota; class Clostridia; order Clostridiales; family Clostridiaceae; genus Clostridium. The sequence continues at coordinate 1,414 of NZ_CAKVKB010000141.1, read as the reverse complement.
ATCAAAGAACATCAAATGCATCCATCAATTTTATAACATGTCATGATGGTTTTACTTTGTATGATCTTGTCTCATATAATGAGAAACATAACATGGCAAATGGAGAAGATAACAGAGATGGAACGAATGACAATAATAGTTGGAATTGCGGGGTCGAAGGTGAGACTGATGATGTTTCAACAAATGTATTAAGAAAAAAACAGATAAAAAATGCAGTGACAATATTACTTATGAGTCGAGGAATACCTATGATATTATCTGGTGATGAGTTTTGCAATACGCAATTTGGAAACAATAATGCTTATTGTCAAGATAATGAGATCTCATGGCTTAACTGGGATAATTTAAAGAGGCATGATGATATATATAATTATTTCAAAGCAATGATAAGGTTTAGAAAATCTCATCCCGTAATAATGAATTGTACTTATGATATAAAAAATAATGGGACAGGCTATCCGGAACTATCATGGCATGGAGAAAAACCATGGAGTTTTAATGTTTCAAATGATAATCTTTCACTTGCACTTATGTATGTTGAAGATAAGCACAAGTATAACTTAGAAGAAGATACGTTTATATATATGGCAATAAATATGCATTGGGAGATGCATATTTATGAATTACCTGTAATACCAGAAGATAAACAATGGTATATATTCTGTAATACTTCATGTGAATATGGAAGAGATATTTTTGATGAAAAGATAAGGATACCTATAGAAGATCAAAGTAAAATAGTGGTAAATCCAAGAAGTATAATAATTCTTTTGGGAAAATAGCTGCTATAAGAAAAATAATAGTGTAGGTGATTTTATGGAATGGTTAAAAAAAGAAGCTACAATAAATAACTTGAACACAATGATTGATTTCATATTGAATAATTTGAAAAGAGATGTAGAGGTAACAGAACATATAGATATGGAAGTACGGCTTTTATGTGAAGAAGTTTTGATGAATATAATAAGTTATGCATATGCAGACGACAAAGAAAATGGAGAAATGATGATAGGATATGAGTATAGTATTATTGATAACTGTGTTACGTTGAAAATGTGTGATTATGGAGTAGAGTTTAATCCCATAAAGGAAAAGGATCCAAATTTAAGTTGTGACATTATGGAGAGAGAAATTGGAGGACTTGGTGTTTTTCTAATCAAAAAAATATCAGATTTTATAAAGTATGAAAGAAAAAAGGGAATGAATATATTAACCATAAAGAAATATTATATTTCCGTGAAAAAATCAAAGTGAAATTTTGCTTATAAGTCTAGAATTAAAATATAAAATCTAAAAAAATGATTTGCTTTGAGTTATAAGTTTATAGAGGAGTGAAATTTTTTGAATAAAAATTTTTCATTTAGTATAGATAAGAATATGTTCAAAAGAGGATTTATATGTTTTATAATTATGC
>NZ_CAKVKB010000140.1 GCF_934754915.1 uncultured Clostridium sp. | reverse complement strand
GCATAGAATAGATTAATCCATAGAGGTGTCTTCTTTAGAAGTAAGTGCAACTAAAAAATATTTGGTTGCGGTTTGGTTGCGGTTTGGTTGCGGTTTGGTTGCGGAAATAAAATTCATATTTGTGTTGTTTAAATATATTGATCACATATTGCAACCAAAAAATATAATAAAAATAAGTGGCAATTATATAATACCTTATTAAGCAAATATATTACTGAATTTCACCCCCCCCTAATTTAATAGGAAAATTGGTTGCATTGGTTGCACTATGTTAAAAAACAACATAGATACGTTTAAAATAGTGCAACCAAATAATAATAATTTTGGTTGCACTATAACTATATTAATCTTTACTATACATTTTTTGGCAACCATAGGGTTGAACCCTTAACGCTTTACCAGTTTTATGCCACCCCAAAGCAGTTAAACTCCTACTAATATCAAGGCTGATTTTTCTTTCAATAGGTTGGTTCAATTCGTAGCCGTATAATTCGCACATAATTTCTTTAACTGATACACGGTCACGTCTGTAAACACCAGTACGTCCTAAACTCTTAGAGGTATCTTCTCCACTCTGTACGGCTTGTATATATCTTTTTCTTTGGTCTAAAGTCATACTATACCATTCTTGTGGTGGTGGCAAAAGAATATCAAGAAAATTATATATATCACTTTGTAATGGGCTTTCATCAAAGTGGTTTCTTTGTTCTTGCTCTGCTATTGCTAATATGTTCCCGTCAGTTATATATATTTCCTCACCTTGTTTATAACGTTCCAAAGCCTCTGCCCATAGTTGATTGACATATTCGGGTGTTAATTCTGTATCAATATTTTTAGTAGCATTTCGGCGGTCTACATCAATTGGATAATATCGGCGGTCGCCTGTTTCATCTTTTAAAAAATCATAGTTATTAGTAGTCCCCAAAAAGATACATTGACGTTTTAATGTGATTGGATTTCTTGCATAAGGCTTTCTATAACTATCTTGTTGACTTGCAATAGCTTGTTTAGAACGTTCTTTAATCGATTTTTGGAATGCCGTACCCTCTCCCAATTCTATAAGCCATTTGCCTTGTATACTTTCGTAGAACTCTTTACCATCAAATGTAGTTACTCCATCGGTAAACCAATCTTGATTGATTGCAAGTTTACTAATAAATTTGGATTTTCCTAATCCTTGGCGACCTACAAACACTGTGCAAGTATCATATTTTATTCCAGGTTGAAATATTCTTGCAACTGCTCCAATGAAAGTAATAGAGGCAACTTTTTGAGTATATATATTATTTTTCGCCCCTAGGAAATCGGAAAAGACTGTATTTACTCTTGGAATACCGTCCCATTTCAATCGGTTTAAATGTTCTCGTATAGGGTGATACCTATTGTTATATTCTATAATATTACAAACATGGTTTATATTTTCGATTGAAACACATAAATTATATTGTTCCTCAAGATATAATTTAATCATACTTTCATGAACGTCTTCCCAATCAGCACGGTTAAATGTTCTCATATTAGTCAATTCATTGTATTCTATTTTCCCTTTGTATGTGCTATCATTTTGTAATATGATTTTTATATTATGTAGGCTTGATATTATATTACCTTTTTGAGATATTCTTAAAAGATTATACCAATCAGGAATAGCACTAGAAGTGGAATTATTTCCGTTGCCGTTGTGATGGGCGACTATGTTATTATTTTGTTGGTTGCTCTGGGTTTGCTCTTGTTCCAATTCTTTTAAATAGGCTTGTTTATCAATCTTTAAGGCTTCTTTTTTGCACTGTTCTAATGATGTTTTAAGGGCATTTTTATTATTAATTAAAGCCTCATTGCAATCCTTAGCATTATTGAATAACATATTAGTATTTGCAACATAATATGGTATCTTATTCACTCGGCAGAGAGTTATTAATTTTTGTGTGGCTTTTTTGCCTCCATCATCATTATCTAAAGCGATTATAAGCACATTATTAGGATTGATTTTATATTCTTGGAATAGTTTATCAATCATTGAGGTTGAACCTAATCCAACAGCATTAAAACCTAGTTGAATAGCTGATAAACAGTCTATTTCACCCTCAAAAATATAGCAATATCCCTCATTATTAATTAAAGCCTCGCTATTGAATATATGAACGTTTCCTACTTTGTAAGCCTTTACAAAATACTTGTATTCTGGATTTGGTTTACCATTTGGAAGTTTTTTAGGTGGTTCTGGTGTTGTTATTCTTGCTAAATAGCTACATTCCGAAGTGGGTATTATTATTCTTGGAGTGAGCCACTCTCTTTTTATTTTTCCAAAATATTTCCATTTAGTTTTAGGGTGCAACCATTCGCCAAAATATCCAATATTGAAACGGCGTTGAACCTCTGGGGAAATGCCTCGTTTAGTTAAGTAGTCACTAAATCCTATGGTGTGTTCACAAGCTCCAACACAAAGTTTGATTTCATTTTCTATGAAATTTTTTTCTTGCATTGGTGTTTCATCAGCGTTGGAAGTCTGTTTATTATTTGCAATAGTTCCAGAGTGTGTATTGTAATCATCACTTATATTGTACATAGCTTTAAGCCTTGTAAATGCCGTTTTAAAGTCTATTCCCTCAAGTTGTTGTACATACTCGAATATATCCCCTGTGGTTTTGCCTTTATGGTTTCCACTAAAACACTTCCATTTAGTTCGGTTAGAATTTGGCACGAAGTTAGCTCCATCACTACTACCACATATTAAACAATTAAATTTTGGTTTAGTAGTATTTATGCCCATAGAAGATAAATAATCCTCTAATTTACTTTTAAGATAGTCTTTTGCATTGTTCATAAAAAATCATTCCTTTTTTCTTGAATTTAATTGACAAACAAGCAAAAAATATGATATACTATAAACATAATATAGTTTTTTGCTTGTTCTTAAAGCTCTCCTAATTGCGTTGTTGGAGGGCTTTTGCAATTTTCAAGGAGTTTTTATTATTATTCTACTCAATTCAGTAGTTGGAGTAAAATTTTATAAGTTCGTTTAAAAGCACTTTTAAGTTTTCAAAAATTACCATTTAGGTAATCTTTTACAGTTGCCATATTATTTCAATTCTTCTATAAGTTTCATAGCATACTTGAAACCATTTATAAATCCATAGCGTTGATAGTTTCCCATCACACAGTATACTTCATTAGCCTTTTTGTTATCGCCTTGTTTGGCGAAGTCGTTGGATAGTCCCTCAACCATGTCAAGCATTTCTTTAGGCTCTTTCTCGTCGTTGAGTTCTGCCCAAATTTCGTATAAATTTTCTATAATACTATCATTCATATTAATGTCCTCCATTCTGCGTAGGTTTCTTTTTCTTTTGTGGATATTGTTTTTCAAATTCTTTTTTATTTGCTATTGCTTGAGGCAATGCCTTTAATACTCGTGTTAGTCTATCATTTGGAATGGCTTTAAGCCTAAAAGTTCTTGTAAGCCATTCTGTTGACACGCCCATTGCCTGAGCTACTCGCCAACATTCCACATTGTTTTTGACAATTTCAACTTTTAATTCTTGTCCAGTCATATGCTCTACTCCTTTCAAATTAATTTATTCCACTAAGGTAAGATTAGAACTTATAGCCTCTATGCGTTTGGTTTGCTAAACGTGTATTTACATTCCACTAAGGTAAGATTAAAACTTAGAACTATACTAATCCCTAGATATTACACTCTAGATTTACATTCCACTAAGGTAAGATTAAAACCCCTTGTGTTCTCTATGCTTCAACATAGAGAATATAGGGAAAAGGATAAAATAGAAAGAATGTTGTAACCTTGCTAACACTACCAAAAAAGCCCCTATGTGTTGCAAGATACAACGCATAGAGGCTATAAATTCATTAGATATATTACACCCTAGAGGTTTAATATATGTGTTTCCGACCTTTTGTCATTTTTTAGGATATCCAAATAGTTAAATTTGTGCCGTCATTGACAACATACCACCAACATGATATAATATAGATATAAGCTATATGCTTATACTCTCACGGTAGTAAGCCGTAAACACTCTATAAAATTTATTGCTTGTCTATGCCTTTTAAAGACTTGCTTTAAAGTGTTTTGGGTTGTCGCCAAACTTCCCTTAACACTGGAGTGTTTTAATTTATATTTCCAAAGCCTTGACCGTCGCCAAACGGTTGGGGCTTTTTCATATAATCAAGATTACATTTATTATTATAGCATTACTTTAAAGTGTTGTCAATGACATAAGAAAAAGTTTGGATATTATGTCATTGCATATTTTTTTGAATTTTTTAAAAGGCTTTTAAAAGCCTTTTAAAAGGTCTTTAAACGCTTTTTAAAGGCTTGGAAATGCAAGGAAATAATTATGCACAAATATAGTATTAATATAGCTGAAAAGCCAATTTTTATACAATAAAAATCACCTAATAAGTGGAAAATATTATAAATAATTGGCAATTAATTTCTTATTAAATTTTATTTCTAAAATACTTTTTAAAAGTTTTTAGAACACTTTAAACCCATAAAATTAGTATTTGCTTAAATTTCCGAAACTACTATTTTAAAAATTTTAAAGCCTTTTAATTTCCATAAAAAAATTGGACTTTATGGGTAAAGCCGAATAATAACGATTTTATTGTGTGAAAACTCGGGCAATTGGTGGGATTTATCGAATAATCAAGGGTGAATAAGAACACTCTTAAAAATTTCGTTAAATCCTAAAAATTGCTTGTTTTTGTTATAATCAAAGTAGTATCATCAAAATGTAGCCCCGTAGTTTTTTCTTTGCGTACTGGGGTACGCTGAAAAAATCTGGAGAGAATTTTTTTGAAAATATTGCGTTAAATACGCGTTTAGCGAAATTTTTTTAGGGGCATTTTTTTCCCTTTTCTCTTATTTTGTCTTTTTCATATTTTTAGTCGTTTTCAATCCTCATAGATACGTGGGGTTTTAGTATCCTCTATTTTGGAGATTTTTTTTAAAGTTAGTTTTTAGAAAAATTGTATTTTTTTGACCTAAAAAATAGGGTTAAAAAAGACTTAATTGGAATTTTTATCCACGATATATTTTGAAGTTTAACGAAATTTTTAAGATAATATATTTTATATTTAACAAAAAAAGAAATACTCCAAAGGATTAATATTCCTCTGGAGTATCTTTTACTTTTGTACAAACTCAATTCTTAAATCCATATTCATAGCTGTTGCAATACGTTGTAATGTTCTAAGATTTGGACTTACATTGCCTCTTTCAATCTTACTGATATCAGCTTGATTAATTCCAGTAAGTTCAGATAATCCCTTTTGGGTTAGATTTTTAGACTTTCTAGCATATATTAAAGCCTTAATAACGTTATATTGTGGATTTAAGTTCTCATATTCTTTTCTAAACTCTTGGTCTGCTTGTAATTGCTCGTTTAAAGTTTCTCTAAAATTCTTACTCATAAAATCACCCCTTAAACCTTGTTAAATAATCATCACGATACTTTTTAGCTAAATCTATTTCTTTTCTTGGAGTTTTCTGCGTTTTCTTAGTAAATCCATTAGTTAGAATTATTTTCTTATCAATATAGAAAAAGTATAATACTCTTGCTATGTTATTACTTTGAATAGTTCTTAATTCAAATATTCCATCTTCTAAATGGCTCGAAGTTGGTCTTCTTAACTGATTTCCCTCTAGTTCCAATATTTCTAAATCATGAAATATTTTAGCTTTTAATTTTTTATCTTTAACTGATAGTATATAATCCTCAGCAGGTAAAGAACCATCTTCTTTTTCGTAGTATTCAATTGTAAACATTATTAACCGCCTTTATAATATTGGTTTTCTCCCATATTTATTATACACTATTCAAATAAATAAGTCAATAAAAATATGGATAAAAAAACATATTTTATTGAATGGTTCTCATAATGTCAAATATGAGAACCACTTTTTTTATTATATCCAGAGTAACCACCAATAAGAAAATAACTTCATGGTCGCCCATCACAATGGAAAAGAAAATAATTTCCTCCTACCAATTAACCACTTTATTAATCTTAGTCTTTTGTTCTTCTGTTGTCATTCTGGTATATATGGAAGTTGTCTTTAAGTCACTATGTCCCAATAAATCGCCCAATAAGGCTATATCATTGTTTGATTTTAAAAACATTTTAGCAAAAAAATGCCTAAAAGAATGTGGATATACTACATTTAGAGGTAACTCTGCTTTTTCCCCTACCTTTTTCAATATATTGTGTATCCCTCTAGTAGTTATTTTATTCCCTTTGTAATTTTCTATTAGATATGTACCATCATTACAATATATTTGTAGCTCTTGCACTAGACTTGTAGGGAAATATATACGCCTTGATTTATTAGCCTTACTTATAATATCTACATAACCATGTTTTAAATCTTCTACTTTTAAATTAACTAATTCCGATACTCTAACACCTGTATTAGCTATGATTTTAGCAATTTTCCACGCATTTATATTATATCTTTCTGCATATTCTATAAATCGTTGGTACTGTTCTTCATTAATAGCATTATCACAAAAATTTCTTGTTTGTACTTTGATATGCTTAAAATCATACTTAAAATTTGCAAACTTGCAATACTTAGAAATCGCTGTAATCTTTGCGTTATATGTTCGTGGATTGCAATGCCTCAAGCTATCCTCAAACGCTCTTAATGTGGTATGGTCTATTTTCTTGAACTCCTTGAAAAAGATACCACATTGACGTGAATATGTATCAATAGTGTTATAGGATAATCCACTATCACGCATATATAATATAAATTCTCTCTTTTTATAATTATTCAGTTTATCAATATCGAACATTTGAATATTTCTACCAAAGTTTGAAATGTCTTCACCCTCTAGGAGCTTTGAAAGTCTATTTATAACTCCTACTTGTTGATTAATAATTGAAAGATATTCCTGTTCATTATCCATATACAAACACCTCATTTATTGATTGCCGTTGTGATGGGCAATTAACTTAATTATTTCTATTGAAAAAGAAATGCTTTTATTGGGCTTATCCTCTATGATATGAGTTATATTTTTATGCTCTCCAGATACTCCACACCCTAGAGGCTATATATTAGTTTTTGTTATAGCTATTTGAATGGTAGTATTGCATACACAATTGGAAAATTTATCTTTTACCATATGTTCAATTTTTCCTATTGCTTTTAGTTGATTTCTTTCATCTAAAAGTCTAAACCATGCTAATAGCTCTATTTCATCATTAGTTAAGGTATGTATATTTAATTCTTTCTTTTCTACCATTACTATTTTATTTTCCATTCATTACACCTACTTTTAAGAAATATTCTATATTTAAGTTCTCCTATATATTTCAATTGTGTTCTATAATCCAAACGTTTAAATAAGCCCAATGCCTCTACTTCATTACTAGTTAAATCCGATTTATTGAAATCCCTATTTTTAAGCATAATAATTTTATTTTCCATGGTTTCTATCCTCTATTATTAACTTAACTAATTTATTTATATCAGTTTGGAAACTCTCCAAAACATAACGTTTTATTATTCCTACAATTTCACCTAATTCTATACTTGTTTTTGAATATGTTCTAACTAAGGCTATAAAGTGCCTTTCTCTTTCAGTCATACCCATAGAAAAGAAATCCTTATTTATTGGGATTGGTTTCTTCATTTTGAATACCTCTAAATTTTTCGTCAAGATACTTCTTTAATTCTCTATATAATTGTGGCTTTTCGTCTTTTAATGCCTCAAATATCATACTTTCAAACTGTTCTAAGCCATTTTCTAACGTGCTTTTATTCTGTAAGTCTATTTTTTTCTTATATGCGATTGCTCTAGTAAGTGCCACGGCGTTTCTAGTAATTTCATTTATATCCATACTTTGACTTTCTGGAAGTTGTCCCATATTTCCTAATAACTGATTTGAAAGTATTCTTAATAAAGGCTCTCCAAAGTCTATATTATTATATATTTCAGTTTCCTCGGTTATGGCTCTAAAGTTTTCGTTTATTATCCTTAAAGTTTGCAACGTCTGGATTAGGTTACTTGCATATCTCTGTATTGCTGATTTTGAAACACTATTACCCGTGCTTTTTATATATTCCACAATATCGTTATATGTAGAGTTATTTCTAATCATTCCATCTACTTTCTCCTTAATCTCTGGGTCTAATTTCTCAACTGCATATTTTCTTCTTTTCCTATTCTTTGATTTTCCGTCCATATTTTATTACTCCTTTCAGTATTCTCCAAAAACGGATAACTTTCTAACTTATTTAATGAATAGCATTGAAAAAGGAACTTTCCTAGGCTCGTGCAACGTTATAACC
>NZ_CAKVKB010000139.1 GCF_934754915.1 uncultured Clostridium sp. | reverse complement strand
GCATATTTACAACTCATTTTTCATTATCTTCTATTCACCTAAATATATTTATTAAATTAGATATAGTATATATATTCTAATTTAACAATAAAAGTATGAAATCTTTCCAGGATTTCTTTAGTATTTTTAATATGTCAGATAAATCTCAGATATAATTTTAATCTTGCACTATTAATATACCTTTATATATATTATAATCATAAGCACAATGATTTATCAATAAATCAAACCAAAATTCAGGAAAATAATATATGCAGCATTAAATAATATAATGAAAAATTTTTATTAAATATCCATATTATAAAAATGGATGTTTAATACGAGTTTAGGGTCTCTATATTAAACATCCATCATTATATATTATTACGGTTTATCACTATTTTTATTATTCGTTTTTCAATGCTTCCTTGCCAGTAGCTCCTGTTCTTATCTTAACTACTTCTTTAACATCATAAACAAAAATCTTACCATCTCCGATTTCTCCAGTTCTTAATATTTTTGTTGCAACATCAATTACTTTTTGAACTGGTACTTCGCAGACTATAATTTCAATTTTTACCTTTGGCAATAATTTCAATTCCATTGGAACTCCTCTATAATACTGTACATCACCTTTTTGAGTTCCACATCCTAATACCTGAGTTACAGTCATACCCATAACACCTATTTCATTAAGTGCTGTTTTTAACTCTTCAAAATTGCTCTTTCTTGTAACAATTTCTATCTTGCTAATGCTATCTGACATTTGAAAATCCCCCTTTTTCCACTCTTTAAAAGTCCTTTTACCAAAATTGTCATTAAACTACATATTTATATCTATACTTTGGAAATCTGCATAGCTGCTTTCAAGACCATGTTCTTCAATATCAAGTCCTCTAATTTCTTCTTCTCTTGTTACTCTCAATCCTACAGTAGCTTTAATCACTTTGAATAAGATGAATGCTGTTGCAATTGACCATACAGCCACTGCTAAAACACCTAAACATTGAACTCCAAAGAAATGGAATCCTCCACCATAAAATAATCCACCATCAACAGCAAATACACCTGTTAAAATTGTTCCAAGAATACCATTTACACAGTGAACTCCTATAGCTCCAACTGGATCATCTATTTTTAATACTTTATCAACAAATTCAATTCCATAAACCATTGCAATTGCTGCAACAGCTCCTATAATTGCGGCACCAACAGGTGAAACCATATCACATCCTGCTGTAATGGCAACCAACCCTGCAAGAACACCATTTAAAGTCATACTTACATCTGGCTTACCATATTTTATCCATGTGAATATCATTGTTACATTTGCAGCCATAGCAGCAGCTAAATTTGTTGTAATAAATACTCTTGAACTTAATTCCAAAGCACCATCGCTAGTAAGTCCTAAACTTGATGCTGGATTAAATCCAAACCAGCCCATCCATAATATAAATACTCCAAGTGCACCAAGTGTTAAACTGTGTCCAGGAATAGCATTTGATCTACCATCCTTAGTATATTTACCAATTCTAGGTCCAAGAATATAAGCACCAACTAATGCACACCATCCACCAATAGAGTGAACAGCTGTTGAACCAGCAAAATCATGGAATCCTAATTGAGCTAACCAGCCGCCTCCCCAAATCCAGTGGCCTGCAATAGGATAAATAACAGCACTTATAATTGCACTATATATACAATAAGATATGAATTTAGTTCTTTCTGCCATAGCACCAGAAACTATTGTAGCTGCTGTTGCACAGAATACTGTCTGGAAAAATAAATATGCATAATTATTAACAGTATCGGCAGCATTTTCTGCTATACCATCTGCAAAGAATCCTGGAATACCAATAATTCCTGCTACATCTGTACCAAACATTATTCCAAATCCCATAACCCAGAATATAACTGAACCTAAAGCAAAGTCCATTAAATTTTTCATTATGATATTACCGGCATTCTTCGAACGGGTAAATCCTGTTTCAACCATTGCGAAACCGGCTTGCATCCAAAATACTAAAATTGCCCCTAATAGTACCCAAAACGTATCTATTATCATGTTTATATCCATAAAAATTCCCCCTTGAACAATATAACTATTCTTTTAAATTTAATATTAATTTTTTGTTATTTTACTAAATTTAAAGACAGCCATTGCCTTATTAAAATAATAATAATTTCATATAAATTACCATCTTCATAATAAATTCTGCAGAAAATTATTTTCGGATAATAAAAAAGAAGTCATAGAAAGTGTTCTACTTCTATGACTTCTTCGTCAAAACTTATTTAATTTATGAATCTATTATATATTTCACATTTTCCACTGTCAATAGGTTTTTTAATACTTTTTTCACAAAAACGTTAACATTGTATATATTTTTTCTTTCTTTAAAATATTTACTTAGTTTTAAATTTATGTAATGCAAACACACATTAATTCCCCTGCTTTTACTAATATAATCACATAATATACAATTATTTTAATAATTGCCTTGAACAATGACATATTAATTGCTACAATTTATATGTAAAAATTATAAATACATATAAATATTGGGGGCTATAAATATGAAAACAATAGTAACAAAATTTGGTGGAAGCTCGCTGGCAGACGCTAATCAGTTTAAAAAAGTAAAAGATATAATAAATGCTGATGAAGCAAGAAAGTATGTTGTACCTTCTGCACCAGGTAAAAGACATTCAAAAGATTCAAAAGTAACTGACCTTCTATACCTTTGTCAGTCTCACGTTTCTGTTGGAATATCTTTAGATGATGTCTTTAATTTAATAAAGGAAAGATATTTAGGAATAATCAATGATTTAGGATTAGATTTCAGCATTGATTCATATTTAAATACAATAAAAAAAGATCTTGAAGCAGGTGCTTCAAAAGATTATGCAGCAAGTCGTGGGGAATACTTAAATGGATTAATATTAGCTAACTATTTAGGTTTTGAATTTGTTGATGCTAAAGATGTCATTGTATTTAATGCTGATGGTTCACTAGATCCTGATGCTACAAACGAAGCTTTAAAAGCGAAATTATCAACTGTATCAAAAGCTGTAATTCCTGGATTCTATGGTGCTGATAAAGACGGAAACATCATTACATTCTCAAGAGGAGGATCTGATGTTACTGGTGCTTTAGTTGCTGCAAGTATAAATGCGGATCTTTACGAAAACTGGACAGATGTTTCTGGTTTCTTAATGGCAGATCCAAGAATAGTCGAAAATCCAAAGCCAATAAGTAAAATCACTTATTCAGAACTTAGAGAATTATCATATATGGGAGCATCAGTTTTACATGAAGATGCAATATTCCCAGTAAGAGTCACTGGAATTCCTATAAACATAAAAAATACAAACAAGCCTGAAGATGAAGGAACATTTATAGTTCAAGATTCTGACTGCTCTATCAATCCAAATATCGTAACTGGTATTGCAGGTAAAAAGGACTTCACTGTAATTTCTATTACAAAAGCTTCTATGAACTCAGAATTAGGATTCTGCAGAAAACTTTTATCTGTATTAGAACAAAATAACATTTCATTCGAAAATATGCCATCAGGAATAGATACAGTATGTCTTGTAATTTCTGATTCACAATTAAAGAGTAAAACTCAACATGTCATTGATGAAATCAAGAGATCATGTAATCCAGATACAATAGAAGTTCATCCAGGAATGGCAATGATAGCTACTGTTGGTAGAGGAATGGCAAAACAAAGAGGAACTGCTGCAAGAATATTCAAAGCACTTTCAAATGCAGAAATCAATATTAGAATGATTGACCAGGGTTCAAGTGAAATGAATGTTTTGGTTGGTATAGAAAATGATAACTTTGAAAAAGGCATTGCTGCGATATATAATGAATTTAATTAAATTCATTATATAAATCAAGTTTAATAGGTATTGTCTGAATTAAATATTGGGATAATGCTATAAAAAAGGATCTGTTGCAAAAAAGATTAAATATAATCGTTTTTGAACAGATTCTTTTTGTATGCTATCATTTAATTAATTGTGTCATTTTTTCTGCTATATTCTTTAATTCATTAATATTAGCCTGTATTTCTTCATTTGCTGAGGCTCCATGTGATATTCCTAATGTAACTGTTTCGTACTCTGATATTGTATTTTCAGTCATATCTTCAACCTTCTCATTAAATTCTATTATTCTTTTAGTTTCCTGTAATAATGTATTAGATGCATTATCTATATATTCTATATTATTGTTAAATTGTTTTAAATTTGATATCATATTACGTATTCCATCAACTGTCTTAACAATAATTGTATTACTTTCCTGTGATTTTTTATTATTATATGTCATCTGCTGCTGAACATTATTTATGTTTTCCTTCAATTCACTAATTATTACACCTACATCATTAAGAGATTTATTTGTTCCCTCTGCTAATTGTCGTATTTCATCTGCTACAACAGCAAATCCCTTACCATATTCTCCGGCTCTTGCTGCTTCTATGGATGCATTAAGTGCAAGAAGATTGGTTTGTTCAGATATTTCTCGTATTAATTGCATTATTTCATCAACTTGACTTGATTTTTGTTCAAGTTCTTTTGTAGAATCAAATGTAATACTAATATTATTGCCTATATCCTTAATAATATTAAGAGTATTATTTAAATCTTTCTGATTATTTTCTGCAATCCTTATAAAATCTGATATACTCTTTCCTGTATCATCTGTTTTCTGAGTAACAACTTCATTTGCTCTTAATAATTTATTTAAGCTATCCTTATTTTCTTTTGATTTTTTGAGCATATCATAAGAATCATTTGATACAATCTGACTTGCATTTGAAACTTCTTGAAGAGAGCCTGTCTGCTGTTCAATAGCATTACTCAAACTTTCACTTGATTCAAATACAGTAGTTGCTATCTCTGATATACTGTTAAATAAATTTACTAATTTCTCATTTTCACTTTCTATTTCGACTTCCTTCTTATCTATTTCTTTTAATAAATAAGAAGAGAAAAATACAATCAATAAAATACCTGCAAGCGCTAATAAAATGGACATTACTTTCATAACTACTTCAGCTGTTGAAAGTCCTGATTCAAATAATATCATAGGATTATGTATATATAAAATCGCCTGACATATTATACTTAAAACTATTGATATACAAATAAGCTTTGTATCAAAAAAAATTGCACCAAGCATTATAAAATAAAAAATCAAAATCCATTGAGAATTTAAATGCATTGTAAAATTCAAGTATAAATAATGAATATATGTTATTCCAATTACCACGCCTTTAGTTATATTAAAAGCATGCATATTAAATGTATTTCCATTTATAGTTTTCTTATAGCATATTTTCAATGCTATTCCGTAACAACATATAATTACTGCTAATCCCACAAGAGAAATAAATTTTATTTCATCATTTATCTTTAATAATTTTAATATTGTATAAAAGAAAAATGATGTTATGCAGCTTACCATATAAATTATCAATACAGCTTTCAACGTTTTCTTATTAAATTTTATTATAGAATTTTCTCTATCTTCCATATAACCCCTCCTCTATTTTTATTATTTCTTAATTACACTTTCTTTTGTAATGTTTTATATATACAATTATTATATGATATAATTATTATATCACATTTATTACATTTAATTAATTTTTTTAAAAACTTTGTATTCTTTTGTTTTATTTTCTTTAATAAGGAGTTGAATTTATGTATAAAAATATCAAAATAATAGGAACTGGTATATATCATCCAAAAAATAAAATTAAAAATGATTTTTTTATTAATCATTTCAAAAAATATGGTAAAAACTTGACTGATTTTTTAGAAAATATGGGTCGTAATGAAAGATACTTTATTGATAATGATTATGAAAATACTCTTACAATGGCTATAGAAGCATCTAAAGAAGCATTGAAAGATGCAGAAATTACACCTGATCAACTTGATATAATAGTTTTTTCTTCAGATACACCTGAATATTTATGCCCATCAAATGCATTAATAATAAATCATTTTCTCAATGCACATAATGCACATACTGTATACGATTTAAACTCCAATTGTGTGGGAATGATTGTTGCTTTAGATCAAGTAAGCAGATATATGAAAACCTCAAAAAATAAAGAATATGCTTTAATAGTAGGTGGAATTATGGCATCTTCTATCGCAAGAGAAGATGATAAATACACATATCCTACATCTGGCGATGGTGCTGCTGCTGTTATTTTAAAATGTACTGAAGAAGAATATACAAGTGGAATTCTTGATTCAAAATATTGTACAAACTCTAAATATTACAATTCGATTGTATCTCCAAGTTGTGGATTGCGTAAAGCAAGACTTGACAGTTCAACTGAATATGAAAGAAAGCAACACTGGACACCTTTTCCATTAAACTTTTTTGCTACAGAATGGGCAAAAGCTATAAAAGAATTTCAAATAGAATTTAATTTCTCTTTGGATGATATTAAGTATTTCTTATTATCTCAATATTCAAAACAATTTCTTTCTAATACTGCTGCAGAATTAAATATAGACAATGATCCTAATAGATTTATCTATATCGCTGATAAATATGGTTATACTGGGACTACAAGTCCAATATTTGCGCTTCATGAGGCACTACATAATGGACAGCCTATCTGTAAAGGCTCAAAGGCAGTTTTATGCTCAGTAGGTGCTGGAGTTGCAATGTGTTCTTTACTATATGAATTCTAACTTATAATGAAAAGAGAAGCTGCCACATTAAGAAATTCAACTACTATAATATATAGTATAATTTAATCTTTATGTAACAGCTTCTTTTTATTGGCTAGATTATTATTTTAAGACTAATTCTTTGTTCCTAAATATTCTCTGGGCTTTTCCTTCACTTCTTTTTATAGTATTTGGATTTATAAGTTCAATAGAACATCTTATTTGAAGAAGACTATATAATTTTTGAAGTATATTATTCTTCAAAGCTTCCAAATAAGCTTTACTATAAAATTCAATATAATTATTCATTTCTACTGTAATTATAAGTTGATCCAAATTACCTTTACTATCAATAGTTAATGTATAATTAGGCGAAAGTTCACTAAAACTCATTAACACACTTTCAATTTGAAGCGGATAAACATTTACACCTCTTATAATAAGCATATCATCATCTCTTCCACAAATACGCTGAATTTTGACATATGGGCATCCACACTTACATTTATCTTGAGTCAACATAGAAATATCTCTAGTCCTATATCTTATTAATGGAATTCCTTCTTTAGTAAGATTAGTAAATACAAGCTCTCCTTTTTCTCCAATTTCACATGGTTCTAATGTTTGAGGATTTATTATTTCTGGAAAAAAATTTTCTTCATTAACATGCAATCCATTCTGTGTATAACATTCACCCGCAACTCCTGGCCCCATAACCTCACTTAATCCATATATATCATATGCTTTAATTTTAAATTTTTTTTCAATATCTTCTCTTATTTCATTAGACCAAGGTTCTGCACCAAAAATTCCTATTCTGAGTTTTAACTCTTCAGGATATATTCCCATTTTTACCATAGTATCATAAATATGAAGAGCGTAACTTGGCGTACATGCTAAAACAGTTGTTCCAAAATTTTTCATAGTAAGAACCTGTTTTTCAGTATTACCACCAGACATAGGAATTACAGCAGCTCCTAACCTTTCAATCCCATAGTGAATTCCTAAACCGCCAGTAAACATTCCATATCCATAAGCCACCTGAACTATATCATTTTTAGTTATTCCAAACCTTTTTAATGTTGATGCTATTATATCTGACCATATATCTATATCTTTCTGAGTATATCCTACGATTGTTTGAAGCCCTGTTGTTCCAGATGAAGCATGAAGCCTTACTATTTTCTCCATAGGAACTGCAAACATTCCATAAGGGTAATTTTCTCTAAGATCCTGCTTTGTAGTAAAAGGAAGATATTTAATATCTTTTAATGTATGTATATCTTGTGGCATTACTCCTGCTTCCTCGAATTTCTTCCTATAGAATGGCACATTATCATATACATACTTGACAATGTTCTTCAATCTTTCAGTTTGAATCTTAATTATATGTTCACGATTCAATTTTATTTCTATTTTGCTCATATATATTCCTCCAAAAAATATTTTTATTCCAACTATAATATATTTAAATTATCGTGTGATTTTTTTTATTTTTTATCACCGCATAAACATTTTTTTGTTTTTCAATAAGAATATTCCTATTTATTGTTATATTTATTAATAATTATTATATTTTTAATCTATAATAGTGCATTTTTACTTGAATAATTTTACAGTTGAATAAAAAAACAGATTCTTAGGCTATTTTTAATGAC
>NZ_CAKVKB010000138.1 GCF_934754915.1 uncultured Clostridium sp. | reverse complement strand
TTAATAGCAAAAGCAGATACATTGAAACAGTAATATTCTTAAAATGTTTATATTTGATTACATTTTAAGTAGCAGGATTTATGGTATATTACAATTATGGAAGGATTAAAGCTATAAGTGCAAATATAAAAGAAAGCATTACAGATTTAAATAGTGCTTTAGAAGCATATGATAGAATTGATGACGAGAATATGAAATCAATTATAGGAAATAGTATTAGAATGAGTTTTGTTCAGATAAGGGAAGAGATATTTTCTGCAATCACAAGCATATTAAAGAGTTCTGGATTATCAGTAAATAATTTTCAAAATAATATTGACATGATAGAAGCGTGCAGAAGTAATGGCTATTTCATAAATGTAGATGATGCTTTTTTTATAGTTTTAAATAAATATAGAAATTCTGCCTGTCATAGATATAAACAGCCAAGTGTTGAGGATATAAGAATTTTTTATGAAAAAAGAAAAGAACAGATTATTTCTATATTAGATGATTTAGATAGAATAATATTGAGATAAAATACAAAAGGGCGTGTACAAGTGTTAGAAAAAGGTAAGGAATATATATTTGATATTGAGGCTTTAGGTTATGAAGGTGAAGGAATTGCTAAAGTAGAGGGGTATCCTGTTTTCATACCTGGGGCTTTAATTGGCGAAAGAGTAAAGGCTGTTATAGTAAGAGTAAAAAAGAATTTTGCTAATGGAAAACTGGTTGAAGTATTAGAAGAATCAAAAGAAAGAAAAATACCAGAATGCTCAAATTATAATGTCTGTGGTGGATGTACGTCTCAGCATTTGAATTATGAAGGGCAGTTGGATTTTAAATTTTCAAGAGTAAAGGACTGCATAAGAAAAATAGGCGGGTTAGATGAAAATTTAGTTAAATATCCTATTGGGATGGAGAACATATATAGATATAGAAACAAAGTTCAGTTTCCTGTTGGCATGGTAAATGGAAAACTGTCAATTGGATTTTTTGGTGAAAAGAGTCATGAGATTATTGATATGGATACATGTATTCTCCAAGACAAAGAATCAGAAAATATAGTACGTATAATAAGAGAATGGATGAATGATTATTCCATAATGCCAGCAAGAAAAGATGGAAAGTTCTTTAAAAATGGTATTATAAGACACATAGTGGTAAGAAAGGCATTTAAGACAAATGAAATAATGGTTGTATTAGTGACTACAGATAAAAAAATACCACATGTAGAAGAATTGACAGAAAGATTGAAAAGTGAAGTTAAAAATATAAAGAGTATTGTTCAAAATATAAATGATAAAGATACTAATATGGTTATGGGATATGAATGTGTGAATTTGTGGGGAGCAGATTACATATGTGACTACATTGGAAAATATAAATTTAATATATCTCCATTATCATTTTTCCAGGTCAATCCTATACAGACAGAGGTTTTATACAACAAGGCTTTGGAATATGCTGATTTAAGTGGAGATGAAGTTGTTTTTGACGCATATTGTGGCACAGGAACTATAAGCTTATTTTTATCTCAAAAAGCTAAAAAAGTTTATGGTGTTGAGATAATATCGCAGGCAATAGATAATGCAAAAGTCAACGCAAAAGTTAATAATATAGATAATGCTGAGTTTTTTGTTGGAAAATCTGAAGAAGTTATACCTGAACTTATTGAAAAAGGCATAATTCCAGATGTAATAGTTGTTGATCCACCTAGAAAGGGATGTGATTCAAAACTTCTTGATGCACTTGGAAAAGCTAAGCCAAGAAGAATAGTATATGTTTCATGTGATCCAAGTACTTTGGCAAGGGACTTAAGATATCTTCAGCAGGAAGGATATAATATAGTTGAAGTTCAGCCTGTGGATATGTTTCCTATGACAAAGCATGTGGAAAATGTGGCACTGCTAGTTAAGCAATAGAGCCATTACTTATAGGTTTTAAATTTAAAATATAAGTATTTGCCACCATATTGCTACCACAATTATTTTTTGGTGGCACAGCTTTCAAAAAGGTCTATATAAAAGTAATCATTATTGCAAATTATAAAATTGAAATATTAAAAAACTATGATTATATTTGCAGTAAATTATTAGATAAATGTAGTACACATTAAAAAATGTAATTAACATGATGTAATACTAATACAATATATTTTTTTGGCATAATTAAAAGTATATGTTAATGAGTAAATAGTTGATTAATATATAATTATAAAATTAAAGAATATCAGAAGAACATTTTAAATTGGAAAATAAATTAATAAAAATAATATGAAAAAATACTCTGAGAAATCAGAGTATTTTTATCGTTTATATAGCAATATTTATAAAAAATCAGAAATCACAGAAAAACATACACAATATAATGAATTACTACAATTAATAAAGAAAGTTGACTTGTATATTTTTTGAAATTATTATAATTGCAATATATAACACAAAATGTCGAAATATTAAAGGAGGAAATAATATTTTAAGTATTTGCTATAAAAAATAATAAAAAAATAATGAATTATTAATAAATTATTGACAGAATTAATAGAATGTGTTTATAATGTTAGCATAACAACGGGGTTATACTATGGGGTATAGCTCCGTAATTTTTTAATTGTTATTCTAATTATTAAATAAGGGGGCAAAATAAATAATGAAAAAAATTAAGAAACTATTGGCAGCGTTAACAATTGCTACGTTGACATTTAGTTTAGCAGGATGTGGCGGATCTAGTACAACAAGTACGTCACAAACAAGTAATAGCAGCAAGATTTTAAAAGCGCAAGTAGATGTTGAAATAGCATCAATGGATCCACAGATTGCTACAGAAGGTACATCATTTGATGCGATTGCAGCAGTAACAGATGGATTATATCAAATGGATTCAGAAGGTAAACCTAAATTAGCTTTAGCAGAAAAAGTAGACAAGAGTGAAGATGGACTTACTTATACATTCACTTTAAGAGATGCTAAGTGGTCGAATGGAACCGCTGTCACTGCTAATGATTTTGTATTTGCATGGAGAAGACTTGTAGATCCAAAAACTGCAAGTGAATATAATTTCATAGCAAGTATTGCTGGTTTAGCTAATGCAGATGCTATAACAAATGGTGAAAAAGGAGTAGAAGAATTAGGAGTAACTGCAAAAGATGATAAGACTTTAGAAGTTAAATTAGATACTCCAGTACCATTCTTTGAATCATTGATGGCATTCCCATCATTCTATCCAGTTAATGAAGAATTTTACAATAAATGTGGAGACACATTTGCAACAAGTGTTGACACAATACTTTCTAATGGTGCATTTAAAGTTAAATCTTATGAAGCAGCAGCTACATCTGTTGAGCTTGAAAAGAATCCTGACTACTGGGATGCTGATAATGTAAAATTAGATGGAATCCAATTCCAAGTAATTAAAGATTCTCAACAAGCAATGCTTTCATATCAAAATGGTGATGTTGATTTAGCAACACTTGCAGGTGAACAGGTAGATCAATTTAAATCAGAATCAGAATTTAAGAATATCATGGAAGGATATTTATGGTACATATCACCAAACTTAAAAGTTCCAGGTTTAGAAAATCAAAACCTTCGTATGGCACTTGCTCTTTCTTTTGATAAGAATGCAGTTGTTAATAACATATTAAAAGATGGTTCAATTCCAGCAGATTATGCAGTACCTAAAACTCTTGCTACAGGACCAGATGGTAAAGACTTTAGAGAAACAGCAGACACTTATTTATCAACAGATAAAGCAAAAGCTTTAGAATATTATGATAAAGCAAAACAAGAATTAGGAAAAGATTCATTTACTTATAAGATGATTGTTGAAGATACAGAAGCAGCTCAAAATGTAGCACAATTTATTCAATCTGAAATACAGACAAATCTTCCAGGTGTTACTATTGAATTAGAAGTATTACCTAAGAAAAACAGAGTTGAAAGATTACAAAATGGTGAATTTGAATTAGGATTAACTAGATGGGGACCAGACTATGCAGATCCTATGACATATTTAGATATGTGGGTTACAAATAATCCTAATAACTATGGATTCTGGTCAAATGCAGAATATGATTCAATAATTCAATCTGCTAAAAAAGGTGAACTTACTTTAGATCAAAATGCAAGATGGGAAGCTTTAAAGAAAGCAGAAAAAATTGCAATGGATGATGCTGTTATATTCCCAGTTTATCAAAAAGGTAGTGCAGTAATGATAAAGAGTAATGTTTCAGGTATAGATTTCCACTCAGTTGGTGTTCCAAGAATCTATAAAAATGCTACTAAGAATTAAATCAGATATTATAAATGTTGCAGTGGCTTTTATAAGCCACTGTAACTGCTTATAAGGAGCGAATACAACATGAAAAAATACATATTGAAAAGAATATTGATATCAATAGTTACATTATTGGCAATATTACTTATATTATTTTTAATGCTGGAATTTATGCCTGGTTCCCCATTTAATGATGAAAAACTTACGGCTGATCAGATTGCAGCATTAAATGCAAAATATGGTTTGGATAAGCCAATGATTGTCAGGTTTTTAAATTATGTAAAGAATATGCTTACTGGAGATTTTGGAGTCTCTTATACAATTTCTAAAAATACTCCTATTATAGATCTTTTAAAGACTCGTTTGCCAATTTCAATAAGAGTCGGAGGACAAGCTGTTCTTTTAGGTACAGTAGTTGGATTAATCTTAGGAATAATTGCAGCATTAAAGCACAATACTATTTGGGATACATTAACTACTTTTATTTCAGTTTTAGGAGTAAGTCTTCCTTCTTATGTTTTTGCATTAGCTCTATCTTATTCTCTAGGATTTAAGTTAACAATATTTCCGTTGCTTTATTCAAATGATACTCCATTTAAATCTACAGTTCTGCCAACAGTTGCATTATGTATGTTCACAATAGCAACAGTAGCACGTTTTACAAGAACAGAACTTTTAGATGTTTTAGGAACTGATTACATTCTTCTTGCAGAGAGTAAGGGTGTTAGTGGAGTGCAGTTAATAGTAAGACATGAATTGAGAAATGCATTAATTCCAATAATAACTGTTATAGCACCATTGGTTGTTGATTTAATGACAGGAAGTCTTGTTGTTGAAAAAATATTCTCCATTCCTGGAATAGGAAGTCTTTTGGTAACAGCTATTCAGTCAAATGATTACAATGTAATAATTGCATTAGCATTTATATATAGTGCAATGTATATTGGAATTATGCTTGTTGTTGATATCTTATATGGAGTAATTGATCCAAGAATAAGATTAGCAAAGGGGGATAATCATGAGTAATATAGCAGAAAAGAATATTAAGATGGATTTTTTAGCTGATGATTTTGAATTAGCTGGAGAAAGTGTTTCAAAAGTTGATAGAACATATGCCAGCCAGCCCTACTGGAAAGATGTTTTAAACAGATTTATAAAAAATAAAGGAGCAATAATAGGAATAGTATTTATAGCATTGATTACGTTAATGGCAATAGTAGGTGTAGGTATGAACGATCATACTTATGATTCTCAGATTATAGAACATCAGAATCTAGCGCCAAGAATTCCGGGATTAGAATCAATGGGAATTTTTGATGGTTCTGAAAATAATGTAAATAAATATACTGATGGTTCTATTCAAGATGGACAAAGTACTTATTATTGGTTTGGTACAGATGTTCTTGGAAGGGATATATTTACAAGAACATGGATGGGAACAAGAATATCATTATATATAGCACTTGTGGCTGCTATAATAGATATAATTTTTGGATTGAGCTATGGACTTATTTCAGGATATTTTGGAGGAGTAGTAGACAATGTTATGCAGCGTTTTGCAGAAATATTAAATGGTATTCCAAGTCTTGTAATAGTTACTCTTTTAATAATAGTTTTAAAACCAGGTCTTATTACAATTACATTTTCTCTGATGATTACTGGATGGATAGGAATGAGTCGTATTGCCAGAGCTCAGATGCTTAAATTGAAAGAACAGGAATTTGTATTAGCTTCTAAAACTTTAGGTGCAGGCAGTTTTCATATAATATTTAAAGAAATTCTTCCAAATATATTTGGACAGATTATAACTAATACAATGTTTTCTATTCCTCATGCAATATTTACAGAAGCCTTTTTAGCATTCATAGGACTTGGAGTTCCAGCCCCTATGGCTTCATTAGGTTCATTAATAAGTGATGCATTTAAGTCATTTACAACTCATCCTTATATGATAATGCCTCCTATTATTGTACTTGCAATATTGATGTTAAGTTTTAATATGGTTGCAGATGGTCTACGTGATGCATTTGATCCAAGGATGAAAGAAATGTAGGGGGATAGCAAGATGGAAAAAGAAAAAATTTTATCAATTAAAGATTTATCTATCTCCTTTAAAACATCAGCTGGAAGTGTTAACGCTATTCGTGGAATAGAGCTTGATTTATATAGAGGAGAAACTATAGCTATAGTAGGTGAAAGTGGAAGTGGTAAATCAGTTACCATGAAAGCTGTAATGGGAATATTGAGCAGTAATGGAGAAGTTAATTCAGGAAGCATTAATTTTTCATATTATAGGGATAATGAAAAAGTTGATGTAGATTTACTTAAGCTTTCCAAAAAGGAAATGAGAAAGAGAATAAATGGAAAGCGTATAGCTATGATATTTCAAGATCCTATGACATCATTAAATCCAACAATGACAATAGGTGCTCAGATAATGGAAGGAATGATATGGCATTATAAAACGCCTAAGGAAGAAGCATATAAAAAGGCTGTTGAACTTTTAAAGCTTGTTGGAATAAATGATGCAGAAAAGCGTATGAAGAATTATCCACATCAGCTTTCAGGTGGTATGAGGCAAAGAGTTGTTATTGCTATAGCTCTTGCATGTGATCCAGAACTCTTGATTTGTGATGAACCTACAACTGCATTGGATGTTACTATTCAGGCAAAAATTCTTGAATTAATAAAAGATATTCAAAAGAAGATGAATATTTCTGTTATATATATAACTCATGACTTAGGAGTTGTTGCAAAAGTTGCTGATTATGTAGCAGTAATGTATGCAGGAAAAATTGTTGAAAAAGGATTAATAGATGAGATTTTCTATGATCCAAGGCATCCTTATACATGGGGATTATTATCAGCAATGCCTGATTTGGATACAGATGATGATAAATTATACACAATCCCAGGAACTCCGCCAAATTTAGTTAATAAAGTTCAGGGAGATGCGTTTGCTCCTAGAAATATTTATGCCCTTAATATAGATAGACGTATCGAACCTCCTATGTTTAAAGTTACAGATACTCATTATGCTTCAACATGGCTTTTACATGAAAAGGCTCCTAAAGTGGAAATGCCAGCTGAACTTAAAAAGAGAATTGATAGAATGTTAAAGGAGGCAGAACAAGATGACAGATAAGAAGCCTTTATTAGAAGTAAAAGATTTAAAGCAATATTTTAAAATTAGCAAAAAATTTACTGTTAAGGCTGTAAATGATGTTTCTTTTCATATAAATGAGGGAGAAACATATGGTCTTGTTGGTGAATCTGGAAGTGGTAAATCAACAATTGGACGTGCTATAATTCGTCTTTATGATCCAACATCAGGAAGCATACTTTTTGATGGAGTTGATATTTCAGGAAAGTTATCCAAGGAACAAAAGAAACATCTTAGAATAAATATGCAGATGATATTTCAGGATCCAATGGCATGTTTAAATCCTCGTAAGAAGGTTTTTGATATTATAGCTGAAGGACTTGATATACATAAATTGTATAAAGATCAAAATGAAAGAAAAGAAAAAGTATATAAGATATTAAATAGAGTTGGATTATCAGAAGAACATGCTAATAGATATCCACATCAATTTTCAGGTGGACAAAGACAGAGAATAGGAATTGCAAGAGCACTTATAATGAACCCAAAGCTTATAATTGCAGATGAAGCTATAAGTGCGCTAGATGTTTCAATTCAGGCTCAAGTTGTAAATTTAATGAAGGATATTCAAGAAGAAACAAATACAGCAATTTTATTTATTGCTCATGATTTATCAATGGTAAAATATATTTCTGATAGAATAGGTGTATTACATTTAGGACATCTTCTTGAAACAGGAACAACTGAAGAGATATTCGATAATCCAATTCATCCATATACAAAATCATTGATATCAGCTATTCCACATCCTAATCCAATTGTTGAGAAAACAAGAATATCAGAGACTTATGATTATGCCACAAGTGGAATACATTACGAAGATGGTAAACAGCAGCATGTTGATGGGACACATTATGTTCTTGCAACAGATGAAGAATTCAACAAGTGGACAAATAAATAATTGAAAAGGCGATTTAGTAAGAATATGCAGGCTTTGATTTGGTCTGTATATTTTTTTAGCAATTTTCTAATATGACATAGTATGTCAAGGTTTTAGTAGTAAAATGTAAATATCAATGACAGTGTTTTAACAAGGAGAGAATAGATATGGAGAAATCGACTACAAAATCAGATTTATTAGAAACAGTAGCTGCTAATTATAAAAAAATGAAGGAGAAGGGAAGCACTACAAGACCAACTACAAAGGCAGATTTATTAGAAAAAGCAGTCAGAAATTATAATAAAATGAATGAACTTATTTCTGGATTATCAGAAGAGGAATTATCAACATCTTTTGATTTTACATCAGATAGTGGAAAAAAGGAG
>NZ_CAKVKB010000137.1 GCF_934754915.1 uncultured Clostridium sp. | reverse complement strand
TCCTTTAATTGAATATAGAATAAAAAAAGCATCAGAAGGGATTGATTTAAGTAATAATGATGAACTTGTAAAATATGGCGAAAGATTCGCAGAAATACTAGCAGATCTAAATCCAGTAGAAAAAGATGTTTACATCAAGAAGATTTCAGAGGAAACTTCAATAAAAGAGCAGGCAATATATGATTTGCTTTCACAAGTAATGGCGAAGGATCAAAAAGAAAATAACTTCATGAATAAAAAGGGAGATTATGGAACAAAATTATATGTAGAACCAGGGTATTTAAAAGCTGAGAGAATATTAATAAAGTTGATGATTGATGATAAATATTCTGATGGATTACTGGAACTCATAAATGTTGGTGATTTTGTTTTGAATTCTCATAATAAAATTTATTCATTAATATTACAAGGTAAAAACGAAAATACTAACAATATGATATCTTATCTAGAAAGCAGATGTGATGATGTAGAAAGCTCTAAAGAGCTTACAAAGATAAGAGAACAAGAAATTTTAGAATTTACTGATAGAGATAGAGTTATTAAAGATTATATGAAAGAAGTTCGGAGTTATAAACTTAAAAAGAAAATAGAAGATCTTAAAAAGAAACAGAGTCAACTGGAGAAGGAAGGAAAATTTCAAGAAACAATTGAAATAGCAATGGAATTGACAAAGTTAGCTAAAAGCCTTAAAAGGGGAGAATGAGGTTAAAGGTTGTAACGGAAGGAGGCAATTTTATTATGGAACAAAAAGCAAAGGGAAAAACTGCAAAGGTAAAAGATGATAAGAATGACAAAAATGCAAAAATGTCAGCAGTAAAGGAATTATTAGATAAAGGTAAGAAAAATGGATCTTTAACATATAAAGAAATTATGGATGCAGTAGATCATATTGATTTAAGTCCAGAACAAATTGAAAAAATATATGAAGCATTAGAAATGATGAATATAGAAATTATTGGTGATGGAAATGATGTTGATGAAAGTGAAGAAGAAATAGATTTATCAGTTCCAGAAGGTATTGCTATAGATGACCCAGTAAGAATGTATTTAAAAGAAATTGGAAAGGTTCCTTTATTATCTTCAGAACAGGAAATAGAATATGCTCAGCAGATAGAAGAAGGTAATCAAAGAGCTAAAAAGAAACTTGCTGAAGCTAATTTAAGACTTGTTGTAAGTATAGCAAAAAGATATGTTGGAAGAGGAATGTTATTCTTAGATTTAATTCAGGAAGGTAATTTAGGACTAATTAAAGCTGTTGAAAAGTTTGATTATAGAAAAGGATATAAATTTTCCACTTATGCTACATGGTGGATAAGACAGGCAATTACAAGAGCTATTGCTGATCAGGCAAGAACAATAAGAATTCCAGTTCATATGGTTGAAACTATAAATAAACTTATAAGAGTTCAAAGACAATTATTGCAGGAATTAGGAAGAGATCCATTCCCAGAAGAAATTTCAAAAGTTATGGATCTTCCAGTTGATAAGGTTCGTGAGATTCAAAAGATAGCACAAGAACCAGTTTCTTTAGAAACTCCTATAGGTGAAGAAGAAGATTCGCATTTAGGCGATTTCATACCAGATGATGAAGCACCAGCACCAGCAGAAGCTGCTGCATTTACAATGCTTAAGGAACAGCTTATAAATGTATTAGATACATTAACTCCAAGAGAAGAAAAAGTATTGAGATTAAGATTTGGTCTTGATGATGGAAGAGCAAGAACTCTTGAAGAGGTTGGTAAAGAGTTTAATGTAACAAGAGAAAGAATAAGACAAATTGAGGCTAAGGCTTTAAGAAAATTAAGACATCCATCAAGAAGTAAAAAGTTAAAAGATTATTTGGATTAAGCACCTATATACAAGGTGCTTCTTCCTTGTATAAAAAGAAATTTTTAAAATATATATGTTCTCTATTAATAAATACACAATACACCAAAAGTCTTGTGAGGATTTCATGATTCATTGATAATTGTTCATTGTCAGTTATCTATTATTTAATATTCATTGAGACATATGTATTTTGATTAATACTACATCTTCTGTAAATAAACAAAATATAATTATAATACAATGTTAAACTATATGGATAAGTGGTGATGAAATGGAATTAAGCAAAAGATTGAACTGGATATTAGATGAAATGGATAATTGCAACACAATTATGGACGTTGGAACAGATCATGGTTATATTGCAATAGAATTGATACGAAGGAATATAGCACATAAAGTAATTGCATCTGATATAAACAAGGATCCGTTAAACAAAGCAAAAATAAATATTTCATTAGAGGGATTAAGTAGTAAAGTTGAACTACGACTTGGAGGAGGACTAAAGCCTCTTAAAATGAATGAAGTTCAGGGTGTACTTATTGCAGGCATGGGTGGAAATCTGATACGTGATATTTTAGAAGAAGACATAGATAAGATTAAAAATATGGATTATCTTGTACTTCAGCCTGCTCAAAATCCAGAAGTTCTTAGAGAATACCTATATAAAGGAAACTATGAGATTATAGATGAAGATATATGTGAAGATGAAGGAAAATTTTATGAGCTGTTTAAAGTAAAATATAGAGAAGATACTTCAACTGTATTAGAAAAAATCTTTTATGAAATAAGCCCAGCGTTATTAAAAAAGAAAAGCAGTGTTTTTAAATCCTACCTTGAAGAAAAAGCTGCAAAATATAGAAAAGTAAATAATTTTATAAAAGATGATACAGATCATGCAAAGATGAGAAAACAGGAACTTGAAGAGAAAATTGAAATAATAGAAAATCTATTAAATAATTTTTAGGAGAAGTTTTTTATGTGTAAAGTTAAAGATATAGCAGAAAAAATAGAAAAAATGGCACCAGTGTTTCTTAAGGAAGATTATGATAATGTAGGTATCATGGTTGGAGATCCTGAGCAGAAAGTGAAAAAGGTATTGCTAACTTTAGACTGTACTAATGAAGTAATTAAAGAAGCTGAAGATAATGATTGTGATATGATAATTGCACATCATCCATTGCTTTTTAGAAGGCCTAAAAGTATTATTAAAGGAGAACTTTTAGGAGATAAAATTTTTAAGCTTATAAAGAATGATATAACTTTATATGCTTGTCATACAAATCTTGATTCTGCTAAAGAAGGGATAAATAAGACAATAGTAGATATGCTTGGATTTGAAAGCAGCGAAATTATAGAACCTCATGATAAAAATGAATTTAAAGATTGTGGAATTGGAAGGATTATAAGATTAGAAAAATCTATTAATCTGGATGATATTATTAAAAGAATAAAAAATAATTTAAATATAAGCAGTCTTAGAATAGCAAGAGGAAAAGAAGAAATAAAAACTATTGCAGTTATTAATGGAAGTGGTCAGGATTTTTTCAAAATGGCACAAAAAATGGGTGCAGATTGCATTATTACAGGAGATACTACATATCACTTTGTAAGTGATTATAAAGAAATGGGAATAAACATAATAGATGCAGGACATTTTGGAACTGAATTTTTGGTGTTTTTAAAAACTCTTGAGTTTTTGAAGGATGAATTTAAAGAAATAAAATTTATAAATGCTAAAACATCTAAAGATCCATATGAATTTGTATAGCATGAATTAAAAGAGTTTTTCATATAATATTGAAATGAAGCAATATTATGGAGTATATTATGGGGAAGAGCTCTTTTGATTACATAAAAAGGGATATAAAAAAGATGTATAAACACAAGAAAAAACATTTAAGAGGTCTGTTTGATAATTTCAATAGTAGCGATAATGAATGCTGCAATAATAATTGTAATTATGGTGGAAGAAGAAGGCCTGTAAATTTTGGGTGGTTACCTTTTTTTAAACCTGGAAGATCGCCTTGGTTTTATATATTATTATGTCCTAAAATGTGTGTTGTATGGATTATACTATTAGTGTTATTTTTCTGTGGAGTTAGTCTTTATGGAATTTTAATAATAATACTTTTAGGAATAATATTTATACTAATTTGACGTTGAAAATAATATATGATATTATATAAAAAAATATTGTTCGTCTTAATGAAAGACTATAATTTTTACTGTTTCTGAGTAACAAACAGTGGATTTATAGTCTTTTATTTTGCGTAAAGATAAAGACTAGAAAGGAAGAAAAAAATTTATGAATCAGACTTATATGAAAGAAAAGCCTGTTTTAAAATTAATTCTATCATTTTCATTGCCCATGATGCTGTCAATGATGGTAAGTTCGCTTTACAATATAATTGATAGTATTTTTGTTGCAAGAATTAATGAAAATGCAATGGCAGCAATTTCTATTGTTTATCCTGTACAAAATTTCATTACATCAGTAGCAGTGGGATTTGGTGTTGGAATTAATGCAATGATAGGATTATATCTTGGAGGAGAAAATAAAAAGAAAGCGGATATAACTGCAAGTCAAGGAGTTATATTAAGCATAGTTCATGGAATTGTTATTAATATATGTGGAATACTTGCAATGCCTTATTTTTTAACAATGTTTACAAGTGATAAAACAATTGTAAATTTAGGAGTAGACTATTCAAATATTATTTTATGTTTTACTATTATTAATATGATTGGAATAACATTTGAAAAAATATTTCAGGCAGTTGGAAAAATAATGGTTTCAATGATAAGTATGATTTCTGGATGTATAGTAAACATAATTTTAGATCCAATAATGATATTTGGGTTAGGTCCAATACCAGCAATGGGAATAAAAGGTGCTGCATATGCTACAGGAATAGGGCAGACAGTTTCTATGATTATTTATCTTATTATTTATTTTAGAATACCTTTGAATATAAATATATCATTTAAATACATAAAAGAAAAAATAGACTTAAAGTTATATACAGTTGGGATTCCAGCAATACTTAACATGGCGCTTCCATCATTTCTTATTTCTGCACTTAATCGAATATTAACA
Organism: uncultured Clostridium sp.; assembly: GCF_934754915.1. Lineage (GTDB taxonomy): Bacteria > Bacillota > Clostridia > Clostridiales > Clostridiaceae > Clostridium. Next base: position 3,773 of record NZ_CAKVKB010000137.1, on the reverse strand, counting down.
AATTTTTCTCCAATGTATGTTGTTGTTCTGGGGATTTATTATAAACTTCAAACATTTATATATATGCCAGCAAATGGAATTATACAAGGGATGCGTCCTATTATGAGTTATAATTATGGTGCAAAAGAACATGATAGAGTAAAAGAAATATATAAGATTTCATTAATACTTATTGCAGGTATGATGTTTATTGGAATGATTTTGTGTTTTATGATTCCTAATCAGCTTGTAGGTATGTTTACGGATAATATTGAAACACTTAATGCAGGTGTATCTGCAATGAAAATTATATCTGTAGGCTTTGTAATATCAGCAATTTCCGTAACATCATGTGGTGCTTTGGAGTCTTTTGGAAAAGGAGTAGAATCTTTAATGATTTCCCTTTTAAGATATATAGTTATAATTATTCCAATAGCTTTTTTTCTAAGCAGAATATGTGGTGTAAATGGTGTATGGCATGGATTTTGGATTACTGAAATTATAGTTGCAATTCTGTCTTGTATCATTTATTTTAGAATTGATAAATAGATATAACATATATTAGTTTTAAATATTTAATTTTTGTTATATTTTTTAAATTGTCCTGGAGATATTCCAAAATGATTTTTAAAGATTCTTATAAAATGGGAATAATCATTAAAACCGCTTAAATGGCAGGCTTCGGTTACGTTTTTTCCATTTTTTAAGAGTCTTTTTGCTATGGATAGTCTTTTAAAAATAATATATTCATGTATAGTGCTGTTAAATGTAGTTTTAAATAATCTGCTTAAATAATATTTATTTATGTTGAATTTTTTTTCAAGTGTGTCAAGAGAAAGATCATCATAAAGGTAAAAATCTATATATTCTAAAATAGGAATAAGGTTGTATGGAATTAATATATTTTCATAATTTGTATTAGAGCCTTTAAAATTTTTATTTAATATGATGAGAAGTTGCATTATTAAAGAAACTAATAAGATTTCATTTCCAGCTGAAGTGGAATTATAGACAGATTCTATATTGTTTAATAGAAGTAAAAAGTTATCAATGTCTTTTTTAGGAAGTAATATTTTATTATTTTTTCCGTTTGGTCTGTTTATAAAACAGTTGAGGAGATTATAATTTTTTGAATTTAATTCTTTTATAAGTTCAGGATTAATTTGGATTGAAATAATATCGTAAATTTTTCCTGGAATTACAACTGATTTATGGATTTCTGTATTATTTGTTATAAGAATATCTCCAAATGAAAGTGGATAAATAGTTTTTTCTATAAAGTATTTAGCATTGCCATTTAAGAAAATATATATTTCAAAAAAATCATGAAGATGAAATTCTGTATGACGATATTTAACAGGAATATGCATAAGGTGAATATGATTTTTTATATTGGAATAGAAACGATCTAACATAATATTTCTCCCTTAATAAAAGTCAAAAAAAGCAATAAAATATTCAATAAATGCAAAGAATATGCTTTTTTTCTATATTATAATAAATGAAGAATTAATTCAATATTGAATTTACAAAATATATAATATATGAGGAAAGGTGGCCATATAGCTGTTGTATTGAATTTTTATGCAACAACTATGAAAAAATGAATGAGAGAAATAAAGCGTTTTTATATTTATTAGTAACATTTTTTGCATGGGGAAGTCTTTATGTTGTAAGTAAATTTGTATTAGGCAAAGTTCCTGTTATTACAATTATATTTATAAGATACTTCATTGCGGGAGCTTCTTTATTTATTTTAAATATACATAAAAATAAAAAGATTCACAGCTGCGATTACAAATATATATTTGTAATAGGAGCTATAGGATATTTTATATCTGTTTCAGCACAACTTATAGGAATAAAATTTTCAAATGCATCAATTGCATCATTAGTTAATTCTATGAATCCTATTATGATAATGATTTTTGCAAGTTTGTTTTTAAAAGAAAAACTGACTTCAAAAAAAGTTATATGTGTTATTATGGCTGTGACAGGTGCAGGAATAATAATAGGTGATGTTAAAAATAGTGGGCAGAATATAGGAATAATATTTTCTATAATATCAGTTATCTTGTGGTCGATTATATCTATAGTCACAAAGAAAATGACAGAAAAATATGAATCATCAATAGTTACAATGTATTGTATGTTTGTAGCAGCTGCATGCACTTTGCCTGTTTCAATATATGAAGTAAATACGACAGAATATTTAAATTTTGATATAACTGCAGTGATAGCATTGTTATATATGGGAATATTCTGTACAGCATTGGCGTATATGTTTTGGAATAAAAGTTTATCAATATTAGAAGCTGGGACATGTTCTTTGTTTTATCCATTTCAGCCTATTGTGTCAACTGTTCTTGGAATTATATTTTTAGGAGAAAAAATAAATGTGAATTTTATTGTAGGAGCAGCAATTATATTATCAGCTGTATTTTTTAGTGTATTTTCCAAAAAGAAAAATATGCAGACTGAAAGTGTATAAAAATTATTGAAAATAAAAACAATTGATTAATTTATAAAAGTATGTTAATATATGTGTTGCGAGTGAGACGTGCAATCGCTGCTAGACATGATCTAGGAGAGGAAAGTCCGAGCTCCATAGGGCAGGGTGCTGGATAACGTCCAGTCAAGGTGACTTGAAGGAAAGTGCAACAGAGATATACCGCCTGAATTTATTCAGGTAAGGGTGGAAAGGTGAGGTAAGAGCTTACCAGCGTGATGGCGACTTTACGGCTATGTAAACCCCACTTGGAGCAAGACCGAATAGAGAGGCATACAGGGGCTGCCCGTCCCGCCTCCGGGTGCGTCGCTTGAGCTTGTTGGTAACAGCAAGCCTAGATAGATGATTGCTTAATACAGAACTCGGCTTATGGCTTATCTCGCAGCTTGTAATTACAAGGGATTAAGGTATTATGTTAAAGCATTTGCCCTTATTTTGCCCTTGTTTTTTCATATAAAGAATTAGATAGAATATTAGTAGCTTCAATATTCATATCCTTAGTAACATGAGCATAGATATCAGATGTTGTTTGCATTATTGAGTGGCCTAAACGTTCTTGAATTACTTTCATTGATACACCAAGTTTTAATAGTAGTGTAGCATTACTATGGCGAAGGTCATGCCAACGAATATTTTTTTCTATGCCACAATATTTACATAATCGTTTGATTCTTTGTAAAAATCTTGAGGGGATTAAATATTTGCCAGATTCATCTGTAAAAATTAAATCATAGTCTATATTATTAAATTTATTTTTATGAATATAGAATTCACCATATCTAACTTTGTTCTTAAGTTGGATTTTTTTATGCTGTTTTAAAAGTTTTAATATATCATCGCTTAATGGCAGCTGTCTATATGAACTTTCAGTTTTTAAAGTTGATATTGTATATATATTTTCTTGACGTATAAGAGCATTATTACAAGTTAAAATTTTATTATCAAAGTCAATATCACTCCATTGTAACCCACACATTTCACCGCGTCTTAATCCTGTTTCTATAGTTAAGGACATTCCTAGAAAGAATATGTAATCTTCATATTTATCCAAATCAAGTCTATTGTATATTAAAGATATATCATCAACTGAAAGAATATTTGTAGTATGTTTACTTCTTTTGGGTGTGTCAACATATTGACAAGGATTATTATTAATCATCTGAAGTTTTAATGCTTTATTTAAGGAAGCACTTAAAACAAGATAATATGTGGATTGGTTATAATTAATTAGACAGTAATTATTCGGTCATGATATAATATAAAAAATTGTGAAAAAGGAGAAGAA
>NZ_CAKVKB010000136.1 GCF_934754915.1 uncultured Clostridium sp. | reverse complement strand
AGAATATAAACATATAACTTTCTAAAGAATTGGAACACAAATTTCACATTTACAATCTTTTATCATTTTTACTGTGTACCTTTCAATGATATATCTTGATAAGTCCATCTTATATCCTTTCTTCAGTATTTCTTGAAATAGTTCATTCCACGCTTTTTGTACAGCTTCTGCAGTATGTTCAATAATAAATACTACATATTTTCCCCCATCAACAGTTCCTTTTTGTAAATCTTCTTTCTCTATATTAAAATCTTCTGAAACAACTATACCTGCATCATACCTGCACTTTTCTGGTTCTGTAGTTTCAGGATTATCTCTTGAAATTCCAAGTATAACAGTATCTTCATTAAATAAATTATTAACTTGTGCAAATTTCTTTATTTTCTCCATAGTTGTATAATTACTGTTTCCATAAGGACCTACATTTCTATAAAATGCAATATTCATTTTTGGCATTTTTTCTATTATCATTTTCATAATTTTTTGTTCCTTTCAATGTTTATTGACCGGTCATCATGAATGTAACATGTACTAAAATGATATTCAACATGTAATTTAAAATATTTTCCATTTAATCAAAACACAATGATAGTAATTTAGTTTTATTTTCCTATACATTATGCCATAATATAACTATAAATATAATTCGGAGATGATTTTATTATGAGTACTGAAATAGAACAATTAACACAAATATTAAAAGAAAGTAATAATATAGTTTTCTTTGGTGGGGCTGGGGTTTCTACTGAATCAAACATCCCAGATTTCAGGAGTTCCAATGGTTTATGGAATGAAAAATTGAAAATAAACTTTACACCTGAGCAGCTTGTATCTCATACATTCTTTATGAAATATCCAGAAGAATTCTTTAAATTCTACAAGGATAAATTAATTTATCCAGATGCAAAACCTAACGCTGCTCATATAGCTTTAGCAAAACTTGAAAAGATGGGCAAATTAAAAGCTATTGTCACTCAAAATATTGACGGATTGCATCAGGCTGCTGGTTCCAAGAATGTATATGAACTTCACGGATCTGTTCTTAGAAATTACTGCATGAAATGTAATGCTTTCTATGATGAAAAATTTATTTTAGAATCCAAAGGAATTCCTACATGCCCTAAGTGTGGTGGAAAAGTCAAACCTGATGTAGTTCTTTATGAAGAAGGATTAGATGAATCTATAATTCAAGGTTCAGTAAGAGCAATTTCTCAAGCTGATACTTTAATCATTGGTGGTACTTCACTTGTTGTTTATCCTGCTGCTGGGCTTATCAATTATTTCAGAGGTAAGAATCTTATCTTAATTAATAAGAGTTCAACTTCTGCTGACAGCAAAGCTGATCTTGTTATTCATGATTCTATTGGAAAAGTTTTAGGCGAAGCTGTTAATAACTTATAAAATATGCTAAGGTATTAAATTTCCTCAATTTAATACCTTACTCTTAAATTAAATGCAATATTTTTAATATATTCCTTGATAAGATATCCTCTAATTCTTCATTACTCAATCTAAGTTTTTTCAACCTTTCTATATTAATCTTTATATTATCCTTACCATAAGGTGTATCTGAACCCATAATAAATTTACTGCTTCCTAAATTATTTATAGCACTTTCAAGTAATTCAAGAGAATATAGTTGTGGTGCTGATAAATCAAAATATACATTACCACTTTTACTTCTAGCTGCTATTTCGTTAAATCCTATCATATGTGCAACGATAAATACTGCCTCTTCAAACTCATTAATTATATCTATGAAATTTCTCACTTCTTCTTTAGATCTTAAATGAATAAAAATAGGTATACTTTTTTCAACTGCCCATTTTACTATACAAATAAAATTTTTATTTAAAACACTAAATTCATTACAACATTGATGAGTCTTTATCATCTTAAAATTATATACTTCATAACCTTTGCTTAATTTTTCCATACAGTTAATTTCCAATGGATTCACCCAATATGTGTTGATAATCCGTCCATTGCTACTCCTAACATATCTGCTGCTTTAGCTGATTCCTCTGGAAGCATATGAATGTTATGCCAGCTCATATTATACTGTCCACACTCCATCATAACAAAATCAAAATCACCATATCTCTTATGTATTTCGTTAAAATGCTTTCCAAATCCACCATCACCACTTTCATATATTTGATGATTATCATCTTTTAGCACCCACGAAGCATATAGTGTACTAGTCATATCAAAAACTTGTCTATTAGAAAAATGTCTTGCTGGAGTACATGCAATCATTAATCCATCTACTTCAACCTCTTCCCACCATGCCATATTTTTAATCTTGCCTGCATCAACATTCCAACGTTTAAGATTTTTATCAACTCCCAATGGTACTATGTATTTCTTTACTTTTCTATCGAGTTTTTTGATTGACTTCATATCCAAATGATCATAGTGATCATGAGATATAATAACTATATCAATTGGTGGAAGTTCATCAATTGTTATCGGCGGCTCACTAAAACGCTTTGGACCCATAAAAGAAATAGGAGATGGACGTTTAGAAAATACAGGATCAATTAAAATATTCATACCATTAATCTGGATAAAGACTGTAGAATGACCAAACCATGTTACTATAAGTTCATTCTTTGATATATCTTTATTTATTATTGGTTTCGCTGATGGTAATACACTTTTAGGAGATTTTCCTTTATTTGATACACGATTGTCTGTGCTTTCCCCTTCTAATTCATATTCTTTTGGATATGTAAATTTCCCTTTTATATAGTTTCCTGCACGTGTTATATAATCTTTCTTTTCACTTCTTGATATTTTTTCTCCAAATACAGGATTAATATACAAAAACAATACAATTATTATGATAATTAATAATATAAACTCAATTGCCCACAATACTATTTTCACCAACTTTCTTTTTAAATATAATAACATTTTACTCTATTATTAAAAACCACTAATATATTCTTATTTAGTTTTATTATTCATTTTACTGAATATATTCATATACTTATAGTATAAGGTTTTATTAGAGGCAATTTTATTGATATGTTATTAAAATATTTAATGAAACTTCCTGATAATTTGAAGGAATTTATCTTGCTACACCATTAGAAAAATTATATAGTATACAATAAATTTATTAATTAATGTGCTGTATCAAAATAAATCCTGATACAGCACATTTTAACACTATTTAACCCATGATATAACATAATTAAAATTTTCATTTTTCTTTTTTGAATCTATAAATTTAAATTCACCCTTTAAGTTATTTTCAATAGCTGTTAAATGAAAGTGGCAAAGCGCTATTCCCATATCAATAATTGTTGAACCTTTATTGTCTGCAAAATAGAAATGTATTTTATCATCTTCTTTTACAATTCTCCAAGGTTGTTTATTAAGTGATGATGGAGCAAGTCTTACCATTTCCAAAGGTTCAAAATATTCTCCTGCATCAACTTCAGTAAGTGGAGTGTTAAAATTTCTATTAAAAAATGACTTTGAAAAAGAGTTACGTTTATTTCTATTTCGTCCTACTACAATTGCGAAGAGAGATTTCCTTCCCCCCTCATAACCAACAGGTGAAACAATAGGCATTATTTCATCATCTTGCAATTCTATAGCTTTAGCAAAATCACTCTTTTTGAATGTTCCTCCAAGCCACACTGTCCCTAATCCTATAGAAGTACAATATAAAATCACCTTTTCTAAAGAATATCCTAAAGCTATTAGAGACAAATCGTCTTTTTGACAGATTACTGTCAAAAAGTATTGTGCACCCTTTATCACTCCATAAGTCCCAAGTTTAATATCTTTATTTCCTGTATGCTTTTTTACTAATTGTATTTTTATTTTTTTATTAAATGGGTTTGTTAAATTTTTAATATATGTTTCTATTTTTTCAATTATCTCTTGTGATAAATAATCTCCATTATAATTTCTTACTGAGTATCTAGCAGATATAACTTTTTTTATTGATTTATCATTCATAATAATCTAAATATAAATGTTACTTAAAACTTATAAATATGAAAAAATTATTTTAATGGTTTTCCAAATTTCATTTCTGATTGTTTTATAGTAACTATCTCCTTTCTTAAATTTATTGATATATATTCATTATACTTATTAATTGTGGATATTTCATAATTATAATTTCACATGATTCAGTTCAACATATAGTACCTATCTTTATTGAAGGTATACTATATGTTGAGTTGAACTTTGTATTTATTTTAATATGAAAAATCCTCAATTGCTTTTTCCTATTGCTATTAATTGCATTTTCTAAAAATATTTTATTTAGTCTGTTTATAAAAAGATAACATTCTATAAATTATCTCAACAACACTATTATTTTTTTATAACAAAAACCATTAATTATATATAGTAATTTGACTATATATAATTAATGGCCTATTTTAAATGTTTTTAATGCATTTCTTCATTGGAATGTCTTGCAAATACATTTGACTGCTCTAGCTCTAAATCCTCACATGCCTGCTCAAAACTACACCCCATCTCATCCATATACTTTGCAACATATGAATTAATATCTATTGGCGCATTACTAAAATCCATACATTATCCTCCTCTTATAAATATTTACTAACTATTGTTTTCATCATTTGTTCATTATATTCATATATTATGAATAACTATAAGTGTTAATGATTCTAAATTCCTAAACTTTAAATATTAAAAACTATAATTTATTTTATGATTTTCATTGAAAAATATTCTTTAAAGATAAATTTTAAGAAATAAATAACTTGGAAATCTGATTTAACTATATTTATGTAAAGGAGAAGTATAAATGGTCTTCATATTATTATTGCTGATTATTCTTTTCATTGGCGGAGGAGGCTTTTTATTTTTAAAGTCTTATGATGAAAAATATGTTGCACTTCAAAAAAGTAATTTTTTATTAAAATCTCAGCTTTCAAAAATGAAAGAAAAATATGATCTTATTGATTTGTCCACACAAGACTGCACTGTTGAATTTTTATCTGTGGATAATATTTTTGGCATTCTTCCTAAAAATACAATAGTACGAATAAGCCCCACATCTTATTCCTGCATCATAAATAAATTAAGTTCTTCTATTCAGGTAGAAATATTAGATAAAGTTAAAATTTCTGATTCTATATGGTATTACATCCTTATTCCAAACAATACAAATATAAATTCAAAGGGATGGGTTGAGGAATGTTCTTTTTCTGAATTATTTAATTCTTCATCAAAAGAATTAATTTAAAAAATTATATATATGTATGTATAATAAAAAACTTTTGGGTAATACTTTATAATGTGAAGTATTTAACTTCAATATTTAATCGCCTCTCCCCCATTTTTATTTATATACAATTAAAAATTGCCATAGTCATCTTATAATTATGACTATGGCAATTTGTCTTTGTTAATACTGTAAAAATTCACATTATACTGAATTTATCTTTTCATTATAAAATTTTGTATTTTACAAATATCAGATACATTTTTAATGTAATTTTAATCTTTCAATATATTAAACTATCATTTAAATTAGGATTTTTCATATCAATATAATTCTCAAATCAAATATACATATATTCTATTGTAAATAAATCCATATACTTATATAGATTTTATCTATATAAAATTATAACTATTAAATATACAAAATTATACATTTTTATGCGTTTAAAAAATAATATAATAAATATTACTTATAGCGATTGGCATTAATATAACAATTTCCTTTTGAATCATATTCAGTATATTTTATGTTAAATTTATTATTTTGAAGCATTGAACTTATTACATCTATGTCTTTTTTGTTCATCTCGTTTATTTTTATTATAAAATTATCATCCTTATCAATTATTTTTAAATAATCAAAAATATTGCTGTAATCCTCCAAACCAATACTGCCTCTAATATTCATACTATAATTTGACATTGGTTTTCCAGCCCTCCTTTGTTTCAAATCGTACATATTTCCACATAAACATAGTATAACTTCATTCTACTAATAATATTCCTGTTTTACTAAAATAATATTTAAATTTAAGCACTATAATTTTTCGGATAGTAAATTCAAATAAGTTAAAATATTTAATTTATAAATGCATTTTATCCCTATATATAACATTTTATCCCTAAAATAAAATTTATTTTTTTATTGCATTATAATTAAATCAATTAGTAAATTATTATGAAGGAGAAAAACTAATTTGAATTTTTTGCATAAAGAAATTAAAAAAAATTTTCTATTAATACTTTTAATAGTGTTGTTTTATCTATTCATTAATAAATTTAATTTACATAATAATAGGTTATTTATTAAAGGAATTATGATAAGTGCAATATTTTTTACATTATTCATTTTTAGATTGAAATTTGATAAAGATGAGTTTGACAGTAATAAATTTATAGAGTGTGTGATAATTTTAGGTCTTATAATGCGGATAGGATATATGCTTTATACGCCTTGCAATATACGAGGACATGATATTGGAGAAATTAGTGAAAGCGGCTATGGGCATGCTGCTTATATATTAACAATAATGAAAAAGCATATGCTTCCAAATAATAACCAGATTCAATTTTACCAGCAGCCATTTTTCTATATTTTAGGTTCAATTATTTCTAAAATAGTTAATTCTATTTTACACAAAAATGATTTATTTTCTCTTGTAGATGCTGCGAAAATAATATCATGCTTTGCTTCATGCAGTATCTTATTAGTATCAAAACAATTATTTGATGAAATAAAATTAAATAAATCAGCACAGAAAATAGCAATAATAATTCTCTCTTTTCTCCCTAATTTTTATCTAATGGGAGGACGAGTTAATTGTGACGCTCTTGCAACGTGGTTTATGACATTAGCTTTACTTTATACTATCAGGTTTTACAAGAAACAATCTTGGAGTAATATTATAATTCTTGCATTTATTTATGGATGTGCAATGATGACAAAAATATCTTGTGGGATTATGGCTGTTTTCACAAGTGTAGTGATGATTAAATGTTTATATATTCATTTTAAAAATAAAACTTTTAAAGAAATATTTTTAAAACTATGTATATTTTCTATTATAAGTTTTCCATTAGGTTTATGGTTTTCCATTAGAAATTACATTTTATTTAATCAAAAATTCACATATGTTCTTGAACAAGATGTGAATTCCCAATTATATTGCGGTGACCATTCCCTATTTTCACGCTTTTGCATTTTATCACTAAAGAATATTTTTTCTTCACCATATGCAAATCCTTTTGGAGATTTCAATTATCCAGCATATCTCATTAAATGTATGGCATTTGGAGAATTTAATTTAAATAGAACTGGAATAATCCCAATAATGCTTTTATTCAGCATATTAATTCTTGTATTTGTATTTATAATATCTTTATTTTTTGTTTGTAAAAATTATAAAAACAGCAAGATTATAATTCGAGCAATGGCATTGATCTTTCTCTTTATATATTTAACAAGTATAAAATTCAATATAAATTATCCATTTGGATGTTCTATGGATTTTAGATATATTGCAATAACAGCTGTTATTGGAAGTATTTTTATTGGAGAATTTTATGAACTATTTAAATCAAATGAGCTTTTAAAGATATCTATTAATTTAGTAACAGGCGTGTATTCAATATTTTCAATTTTAATGTATCTTCTTATATAAGATATGAACATATAAATTCAGATAAAAAGAATATATCTTTTTATAATAAAAATTTTATTTACTTAGAAAGGGGTTAATAAGAATGAAAAGTAAAAAATTAACATTATTACTTGCAGCTGTAAGTATAACAGCTCTTACTGCATCAGTTTTTATAAGCAGTAATACAAATGCATATTCTGCTGATGAAGTACAAACAACACAAAATTCTGATTATGAAAAACTTCAGCAATTAGAAAATACAACTGGTGAGGAAATAATCGTATTAAAAAATAATACTGATATGTCAAAAGTGAAAATTTACATTAACAATTATATGGGAATTTCCATAAACCCAGCAGATTCAGTAGAATCACATGATTTTATTCATAAAGGAAAAGGTGGATATATTGCGGGACAGCCTAAAACAATAAAAATAAAGATGCAGAATGAACAAGTATCAGCAGACACTTCTATAAGCAGTTTATTGACTTATACAGAAGTTCAAGGTGATGGAAGTATTAAAACATATGCATTACCAAGTGTATATGACAAAAATTTAAAAACATTAACAGTAAAGGCTAACGCACCACTTAATAAAAATTTAGCAGTTATTTCTTTCTCAGAAAACAGAGCAATAGAAGTTAAAGATTCTGGTGAAGTAGTAGTAATAACTAAAGATGGAGAACTTCCATATACTGCTGAAAATGCTGAAAAAGCTATGATTATAACTCGTGATGATAATGGACAAACAACTATGGTTGCACCACCAAGTTCATCTAACACTAAAAAATCAAGTTCATCATCATCAAGTTCAAATACATCAACAACTACTACTGAGGCTCCAACTACTTCTGAGGCTCCAGCTACTTCTGAGGCTCCAGCTACTTCTGAGGCTCCAGCTACTTCTGAGGCTCCAGCTACTTCTGAGGCTCCAGCTGCTACTACTGAGGCTCCAGCCGCTACTACTGAGGCTCCAGCCGCTACTTCTGAGGCTCCAGCTGCTACTTCTGAGGCTCCAGCCGCTACTTCTGAGGCTCCAGCTGCTACTTCTGAGGCTCCAGCCGCTACTTCTGAGGCTCCAGCT
>NZ_CAKVKB010000135.1 GCF_934754915.1 uncultured Clostridium sp. | reverse complement strand
CAATAACGTCATATGATGGGAATTTTAAAATAAACAAAAAAGATTGTGCTAATTTGAAAAAAGATATTGTTCAAAAAATAGAAGATAAATTATTTTGTGTCAATCACAATGCAATTAATATTTTTAAAGACACTAAAGAACTCACAACAAAAGATTATCAAATGACAGTATGGTTTTCAAAATTGAAATTAGATAAAGCAAAAAAATGTACAACAAAAGAGTTTGAACAGATCATAAAAGATACATATAATGTCGATTTCAAGGAACATCAATCTCTAGAGAATACTTTAGAATATTCAAAACGGATCATACAAATTAATAGATTACAATTATGATGAATATATTGTTCCGACTATTGAAAAAATAGTACAAATAGGTGAATCGACATATAATGTACACTATGAACTTTCAAATACAAATATACAATATGTAGGTAAAATAAAATATATGGCAACAATAAAATTTCAAAATAATAACTTTTATATAGAATCTAACACAGAATATGCAGAATAGAAAAATATAAAATTCAGAAGAGGAAGGTTTTTATGAGGAATAAAGTTTATAGAAGTCAAAAAGGAATAACATTAATAGCTTTAGTAGTAACAATTATACTTTTGTTATTATTAGCAGGAATAACAATTTCAAATATTGCAGGAAACAATTCCATTTTAAATAGAGCAAAACAGGCTGCTAATGTAACAGACATAGAACAAGCTAGAGAAATAGTCGTACTTGCTGTTCAAACTGTGCAGATAAAATCTTATCAAGAGAATATGACAAAAAATGATATAAGAGGAGAATTAGAAAAAGAGTTAAAATCATATGAGAAAAGTGCTCAAGAAAATATAAAGGTTACTATAGTAGAAAATATATACAGGGTAGAATTTAGGGGATTTATATTTAATGTATCAGAAGATTTTAGGACTGTTGAATATGTTCAAGATTTTAATGCAAAAGAATGGGATAAAGAAAAAACACCTGAAACGGCATTTATATGGGCTAGTGAAGATCCAAATGATGGAGAAGATTATCATACAATTATAGGATATAACAAAGATATGGTAAATTATACAATATTGAGAATTCCAAGTAGATGTCATGTTATAGATATTCAATATAAAAACCAAAAAGATTATGGAAGAACCCAAAATTATAGTGAATCTATTAATAGATGTATAAGTAGAACTTTTGACAGCGTATTTTCATATGGTTGGACTTCAAGATTACCAAATGGAGGAATTACCAAAATTGAACTACCTGCGACTATAACCAAACTTAGTGGAGCATTTGTTGGTTTTTCTACAGTAACTGAAGTAGAGTTTCCGTATAGTTTGAAAGAAATAACAGATTCAAGTTTTTATGGCTGTACAGGCCTTACCAAAATTACAATACCAAGTAGTGTAACCAAAATAGGAGATGCTTCATTTGGCAATTGTTCAAACTTAGAAGATGTATTTGTGCCAGATACAGTAACTATTATAGGAAACGGTGTATTTATAAACTCTAAATTTTATGCAAATTTACCTGAAGGAGAAGTTTATTTAGGAAAAGTTTTTTACAGATATAATGGGACTACACCATCAAAAGTAAATATTAAAGAAGGAACAACAGCAATAGCAGGTGAAGCATTTGTTTATAAGGTAAAGCAACAATGGGGGTATAGTAGTGAAAAAAATCAAACTTTAAATAGTGTTTATATACCAGATAGTGTAACATATATAGGAGGAAATGCATTTTATAATTGTGTAAACCTAAATAAATGTGATATGCCAAGTAAAATAACATATATAGGAGATGAAGCTTTTCGTTATACTAATATAAAAGAATTGGTAATAAAAAATGATATTGATTATATAGGAAATGCGGCTTTTGAAAGGTGTTCAAATCTTTCAAATTTAAATATATCAGGAAAAATAGTGGATATTCAATTATCAGCATTTGATAATACTCCATGGTTTAATAATCAGCCAACAGGAGCAGTATATATAAATAATGTTTTATATAAATACAAAGTTACAGGTACATCAAATGTTACATTAAAAGTAGCAGAGGGAACGACAGAAATTGCTGATTATGCAATTAATTACATAAGCGAAATATCAAAGATTATATTACCATCAACCATGAAGAGAATAGGAAACTACGCTATAAGCGGATGTAATAATTTAACAATTATAGAATTAAATGAAGGGTTAGAAGATATAGGAAGAGGGGCATTCAGTAATTGCAGTTCATTAAATAATATTGGAACATTACCAAGTACATTAAAATATATTAGAAGTAATGCATTTTATAATTGTATAAATATAGAATTTGGTGATTTAGTAATTCCGGATGGTGTAGTAGTAATTGGAAGTTATTCTTTCTACAATTGTGTTGGAATTAAAAATTTAAAGACACCAAAAACACTTAAGATGATAGCAGAGAATGCATTCAGTAATTGCTATAACATAGAAACTGTAGAGTTAGAAGAAGGCGTAGGAATAATAACTGATGGAGCATTTTATTCATGTGGAGGTTTAACTAGTGTAAAAATCCCAGGTTCTGTATATTTCATGGGAGAAGATATATTTAAAGGTTGCTTTGAGTTAGGATATATAACTGTAAATAAAGAAAAAGATTCTTTAAAAGGTAGTCCATGGGGTGCTCAATCAAATCCATTTATAATATGGAAAAATCAAAAAGTAGACAAGTATAATATATACATAGAAGAAAGTAACATAACAGCATTATCTAAAGCATATATAGGTCAAAAAGTTATTTTAAACAGTAAAGATACATCAAAACAAGTAAAAGGCTTTGAAGTAAATGGTGAATCGAAAACAGGAAATTATTTCTATATGCCAGCTGAAGATGTAACAATAACAAATGTTACTTATGATGAACAAATATTGTTAGAATCATCTCATCCATATGAATTAAACCAAGAAAAAGTATATGAAGCAAAATTTAAAGAAAATACAGCAATAAGGCTTGAATTTGACAACAGAACAAATCTAGATTGGAGTAGTTACATATATATATATGATACAAAAGATGTTTTGATAAATAAATATAATGGTGAAGAAGCAGCAGGTAAAATATTCTTTATAAATGACAATGGAGTAAAAATAAAATTAAAAACTGGTTCAGGACAAAGCAAATATGGATTTAAATGCACAGTTACTAGATCTGATGAGTTAGAATATAATTCTGCAGAAATTCCAGCCAATTATAAAGAGGATTGTATATATGCAATAACTACTTTGGTTAATGAAGCAAGTAAAGTACAAGTTAAATTTGATGAAAATGCAAATATTGGTCCTGAAGATACACTTTACATATACTCGAATGATGAAAAAGGTATAAGCCAAAACAATAATAAAAGAGCTACATTGAGCAAAGATAATATAGCATCTAGGAGTTTTTGTATGGAAGGAAATGCATCTACAATTTTATTAGACAGCAAAAAAGGTGAAAAAACACAAGAAAAAATTAAATTTACAACAACATTATATGAAACACCTGATAATGTACTGGAAAGTCCACATAATTATTATAATAGCATGAGAGAATACTTTGAAAAAACAATAAGTGGAGCAGAACTAATCAAAATAAAGTTTGACGAGGAATCTTATCTTGAAAGAAACTGTGACAAATTATTTATTTATGATGAAAGTGGAAGATTAGTATTACAATATACAGGAACAGATATTGCAAATCAAACAGTATATATTACAGGTTCATATGTAAAAATATATATGACAACAGATGGATCTGTAACGGGATATGGATTTAGATGTACTGTTGAAGACGCAACCAATGAACTAGAGAAAGCAGGAGATGATGTTATTCTTGAATCTGAGCATCCTTATAAAAATAGTATAGATGTATATTATACAGCAAATATAGATGGAGCACAGTTCCTAAAAGTAGAATTTGATTCAAGTACAGAACTAGAAGGAAAATATTGTGATAGAATATATTTATATAATTCAAGAGGCATTCAAGTAGGATATTATACAGGAACAGATTTAGCAGGAAAAACAATTAAAATAGATGGAAATGTTGTAAAAATCAGATTGAAAACAGATAGTAGCGTTACCAGACGTGGATTCAAATGTACAGTAACAGGTTATAAAATAAAAAGTCAATAGTAAATTACAAAATTTTGGAGAAGAATATGAAAAAACATATTAATAAAGAAAATTTAATACAGTATTTAATTATAATGGGAATAACTCTTATATTGGGAAATGCGTTTTTACAAACGCATTTCTCTTCAGATACATACGTTTTATACAACTTAGGCTATTTTGATTATCCCAGTGAATTTTTTCTACTAGATGGAAGAATAATATCAACACTTGTATGTTATACAGCAGGAGTATTACATTTACCTTATAATATATACTTAATTGGTATGGACTTTATAGGA
This sequence comes from uncultured Clostridium sp., assembly GCF_934754915.1. Taxonomy (GTDB): domain Bacteria; phylum Bacillota; class Clostridia; order Clostridiales; family Clostridiaceae; genus Clostridium. The sequence goes on along the minus strand of NZ_CAKVKB010000135.1, from coordinate 4,349 downwards.
ATTTGTATACTTTCTTTTACAATATATTTATTAAATAAAAAAATAATTGAATTATTAGATATTAAAGATAAAAAGAGAAAAATTTTAATTTTATTTGCAACATTTGTACTTATTTTTAATCAGTTTACATTAGAATATTTATTATTTCCAGAATCAGCAGTGATGTGCTTAGGAGTATTAATGGTGGTTATGGCATCTATAGAGACATTAAATGATAAAAAAAGTAAATATATAAAAATCATAACCTATTTATTTATAACAATAATATCTTATCAAGCAATAATAATTGCATTTCCTGTAATTACATTTTTACTAAACTTTATTAAAGTAAAGAAAAAGGAAAAGAGTAGTAAAGATTTAATAATAGAAATTATAAAATATACACTAATATTAATGGTAATAATAATAGTAGAATGGGGAATAATTCAATTATTTAATAATATTTTAGACAAAGAAATGACAAGAACAGTAAAATTAATCAATTTTCAGGCGTTTTGTATAAGATTAAATTATACATTATTAAATACACTTTCTTTATATGTAGGATTTATGAATATGTTACCATATGGACTATTGCCATTAGTGAGTATTATAACAATAGCAATAATGTTTATAAATAAAAAGATCAGAAAAGATATAATATATTATATTTTTCTGTTACTTATAATATTAATAGAATGTGGAATAGTCATATTTTTATTTGATTCAGGACCATGTCCAAGAACAAATTGGGCGATGGGACTTGTTTGGGGAACTTCTCTTATATATTTAATAAAAAATATTAATATAAATACTAAAATTGAAAAAATAATTTCTATATTAGTAATAATATCATTTTTAATTAATTCGATGATATTAATACAGAACTCTATGCAACATATTGCTGCAAATAAGATAGATGCTAATATGGGATATAATATAAAGTATAAAATTGAAAGATATGAGGAGAAAACTGGTAAAAAAATAACTAAATTTGCATATATAAATGATTATAAGCCTTCTCAATATGCAAGAGACATAAAAAAAATGGGATCCTTAACAGAGAGAGCTTTTGCATGTAACTGGAGTATATTAGAAGCTATGAATTATTACACTGGAAGAAAATTAAAAGTAGTTGAATTTCCTTATAATGTATATTTTGATAAAATGGAACAAATAGATTATACAGAATATACGGAAGACCAATTGTATTTTGAAGATAATACATTATACATGATAATTTATTAAATAAGAATTATTACAAGAAAAAATACCATGAAAAATTACAAAAGATAAAATTTCACAATAATTAACGTTTATCAATATAATATAGTAATAGTTATAAAAATAATTATTAATATATTAAAGGTGGTGAACTTTAAATGGAAGAATATACTTGTAAAAGATTTTGTAAAGGAACATGCATAATAGAAATACTAATAAGCATAGTTATAGGAATAATAGCAGGAATAGTTTTTACAAATGGATTACTTGTTAGTGTAACAACTTTTGCAATTATAGCATTAATAGCAACAGCAGTTATATCAGTAATATTTACTCTACTAATATTAGGTGCGAAAGCATTTGGAAAATGTACTGGATTTGAAAGATGTATATGTAAAAATGGAGGATGTTTATTAGCATCAATAATTGGAACATTACTTTCTGGAACTGCTATATTAATTATAGAAATATCTACTGCTTCAATTGTTTCAATATTAAGTGTTGGATTTGCTGCATTTTTCTTTGTATGGATGATATTATCAATTATATCTTTAATAGGATGCCTAATTAGAGATATTTGTAATAGATAGTTTATAAACAATAGACTTTTTATAGTGGTAAAACATTATAAAAAGTCTAAATTTTTTATTAAAGATGTAGTTTAAGTATTGAAATGGATTTTTATTTAATATATAATACTTGTACCAAAAGGACCGGGTCTTAATGGGACAGGTACCATTAAGACCCGGTCCAAATGGAACGAGAAAGAAAGGAAGAAATAAAATGAGTGAAAAATTAGTAAACGCAATAATAGGAACATTTGGAGGTATAACAGCAATAGCATTTGGAAAGGAAATATTAGTATTTATAATATCATTAATGCCAATATTGGAATTGAGAGGAGGACTTCTTGCTGCAGCACTTTTAGGATTAGATCCGATACCAAGTTATATAATAAGTATAATTGGAAACTTACTTCCAATACCATTTATATTACTATTAATAAATAAAATTTTGGACTGGATGAGAAAGAGCAAACATTTTAAAGGAATAGCAAATTGGCTAGATAAAAAAGTTGAAAAACACAAAGGTCAAATAGAAAAATATGGATATTTAGGAATTGTTTTATTTGTAGGAATTCCACTTCCAGGCACAGGAGCTTGGACAGGTTCTCTTATAGCATCAGTTCTTGAGATGGACAAAAAAAAGACATTTTTAGCTGTTCTTGCAGGAGTATTTTTGGCAAGTATAATAATGATGGTAATATCATTTGGACTAGTAGCTAAAGTGGTTGGATAATTAATAGAAAGAGATTAGATATGAATAAAATTCTTGAAAAGATAAATTATAAAAAAATAATTTTAGCTATTAGTATAATAGGAATAATATTAAGAATAATTTATATTACATATACACCAATAACTAAAAGACAACATGACATGGAAAAAGGCAGTGGACATTTAGCATATATCGAAACAATTTATAAAACTGGAAAATTACCAGAAAATAATGAGTGGCAATTTTATCAGCAACCTTTACATCACGTAATTTCGGCTGGATGGATTAAAATTGCTGAAATATTTGGAGCAAGTTTAGAGGTGGCAGAAGAAGGAATTCAAATTTTAACTGCAATATACTCTTGTGTGATAATTGTAATTTCATATTTTATACTAAAAGAATTAGGAATTAATGATAAATTAAAATTGTTAGTAATGACAATAATAGCAGTACATCCAACATTTATAATTTTATCAGGGAGTATAAACAATGATATTCTAACGATAATGCTCACATTTTTTCGGAATATTATATTTAATAAAATGGTATAAAAATTCTAGCATGAAAAATACAATTATTTTAGCACTTACAACAGGTTTAATTGCACTAACAAAAATATCCGGAGTAATAATTGCAGTACCAATTTTATATATTTTTATAGATAAATTTTGGAAAGATTTTTTTAACGAAAAAAATAGAAAAATGATAATAAAAAAATATGCTTTAGAATGTATAGTGTTTGGAATAATAGCAATTGGAATAGGTTTATCTTATAGTATAAGAAATTTATTATTATTTAATCAATCAATATTTTATGTACCAAAAGCAGGACAAGTAGTGTATCGTGGAGATAGAAGCTTTTGGGATAGATTTAATTTATTTTCAAAAGAATGGTTAAAAGTTTTTGCTTATCCTGAAGAGGATTGCAATATTTGGTCATATTTAATAAAAAGTTCGTTATTTGGTGAATATCATTTAGAAAGTATAAATGTGATTTCTGTTGCAATGCTTATTTTAAATATTGTAATTATTGTGGCTAGTTTATTATGCTTGGAAAAACTAATTTCGGGCAAAAAGCAAACTATGGAAATAAAAATGATAATTGTTTTTTATTTTACACAAATATTAATGTTTATATATTCAAATATTACAATGCCATATGCTTGTACAATGGACTTCAGATATATTGTACCTACAATTTTATTTGGAATGATATTTATTGTAGAGGGGATAAAAGGTACAAAATGTGAAAAAATAGTAAGTTGTATGACTTATTTATTTGCAATTTTGTCAGTTATATTTGAATTAATGTATATGCAGAATTTGAGTGTATGATTGGAGAAAAAATTAATGAAAAAAACATTGATTAAAATTTAATTTAGATGCTTTTAAGAAAGGAAATTAAAAATGCAAAAAGTAATTATAATAGGAGCAGGCCCAGCAGGACTTACAGCAGCAGACAAACTATTGGATGATAAAGAAAAATATGAGGTAACAATTCTAGAAGAAACAAATGAAATAGGTGGAATATCAAGAACAGTAAAATACAATGGCAACAGAATGGACATAGGAGGACATAGATTTTTCTCAAAAGACCCAGAAGTTATGAAATACTGGGAAGAACTTATGCCTATTCAAGGAGAAAATTCATTTGATGATGAAGAATTAAAAAGAAAAAAAGAACTAAAATTTGGCGGACCAAATCCTAATACAGAAGATGAAGTTATGCTTATAAGAACAAGAGTATCAAGAATATATTTCTTAAAAAAATTTTTTGACTATCCTGTAAGTTTAAAATGGAAGACTCTTAAAAATATGGGATTACTTAGAACAATAAAAGTAGGATTTAGTTATTTGCAAGTAGTATG
>NZ_CAKVKB010000134.1 GCF_934754915.1 uncultured Clostridium sp. | reverse complement strand
AATGTAGAAACATGTCGATAGAAGAAAGATAAAATTACAGATTAAAAGTAGTACAATAATAAAAAGAGTTTTATAACAATGGTAGGAAGAAAGGAAAGAGATAATTATATATAAAAATTAATTATCGTACTGAAGATTATGGATAAGGAAAAAGAAAATTGTACATGTGAAAAATGTTTTATAATTATGCCTATAAGCGATCAAGGAGAAAGGAATCTTTCCAGGCTATTTCTTTTGTTTCATATGAATCCTCGGTAAAAATCAGATGTTTATACTTCTGAAGTAGTAGTGCGATTTTGATGTCAGTAAATATTTTTATATGATACGTTAATCAAGAGATGTATTTTAATAAAAATATGTAACTGGCAAAATACAAATATATTTTCTAAAGTTTATATTGAAAATTAGACAAAATATGAATTTGTATTAGATAAAACCTGAAGGAGAGAGTGTGAAGATGTCTGTAGAGTTTATAGATGAAAAATTAATTCAAAATATGCTAATGACATATTCTGGAAATATTGTGGATTGTGTAGAAAAATATAGAAATAATGTAGGAATATTAGCTGTTGTAAATGCAGCTAATCCGACACTAATGGGAAGTTCGCATAGAGGTGTAGACGCAAGTATTCATGAAGCAATAGATTCAATATTAGAAGCTAAAAACGACGAAACAGAAAGAACATTTCGAGATAAAATTCGAAAAGAACTTGATTCAGAAACGGATTTGCCTATTAAAAAGATACGTTGTAAAAGAGGAGAGGCTGTAATAACTAGAGGATATGAATTTTGTGATTATGTGATTCATGTAGTGGGAAAAGAAAACGATTATCCAGGGAAAAAAGTTGCATGCACAAGTAAATGTACTAGTATATTGGAAGCGTGTTATCGAAATATAGTGAAGAGCGTATGTGATAATCAAAAAATAGAAACTTTGATTATTCCAATCATTGGTTCAGGCAATTATAATATTCCATTTAAGCTGGCAGCGAGTATCGCTGTTGCAACGATAGGAAATGAGCTATTGCATGAAAAGAAAAAGGATATAGAATATTTTAATTATATGGCATTAAAAAGAGTCATATTTTGTATATTGGATGAAGATGAGAACAGAAGTAATTTAATGATTTTTAACAATATTTTAAAACAATATAAAAAATACTTTGAAAGAAACCATAGAGTTGTGTATCAAAATTCAGTAGAAGCTCAAATTCGATATATACGTAATATTAAAAAGTATGATGAATCTAGAGGATATTTTTTAGTAGCTAAGTATTTTAGATTACTTATTGCATGGTTACGAATGGTGTTTATACCGATATTATTTATAAAAGATCTGTTGGGAGGAGTTGACTGGCAAAAAAGACGGGGAGCAGTGGAAAGCATTACAGTTATAAAATTAGTTGTTCCGTTTATACTTGCTGGGTTGATACATGTGTGGAAATACACAAATTATAAGGTATGTGGTAGTATTTCTCTATATTTGATTTTTGATACAATTACATATTTATTATGTTTAATATTTCTATCTGATATTCAGAGACCATCAGCAAATGTTATACGGTCTATGATATTGTTATTTATAAATTATTTAGAAGTATCAGTTGATATTTCTCTGTTGTATTATATTGATAATCATGGAATGTTACCGTTCAGAAATGCGATAAAATATGGGCTTATAGGAAATGTGACAGATTTAGAATCTCTTGGTAGATGGAGTGCTTACATTTATTATATGAATGTAAGTATAAAATTTTTCTTTAAAACATTAGCATTTGGATATTTTATCAAGCATCTTAAAGAAAGAAAATTTAGGAGTTAATGTATTTACCAAGGTGTATCTATGAAAGATAAATGAAAGAGTATGGAGGACTAATGTGGGATTTAGAAGTAGTTAGAGTTTCTTCACGTTTATTTCCAGTATTGACAGTTGCTTGAAGGGTTTTTATTAGATTTTTCAAGTCTGTGATCATGTTTTTCAGTTCGTGAAGCTGGATATCTTTGGAACTGTCTGCAACTGCTTTTTCCTCCTGCTTTTAATATCTCTATATATCAAAAAAATAGACAGTACTGACATCATAACAGGAAATAGTGTGTCCTGAAAGTGCCGCTATTGGCGTTAGGTACACGAAAGCTTGTTTTGATAGCAAAGAATAAGAAACGCTTTTGTAATTTATTAAAAGTGTCAATTTAATAAAAAAGAACCTCAAGGTAAGAGGTAGCTGCCTTTTGGCGGGTGTAAACAAAACAATCAAACATCGGAGATCCCAAATGAATTATACATAGGATAAAAAGATTGGGAAAGTAACAGATTTAACAATGGTTGTCATAATTAATATTGGAAGTTAGATACATTATGCAAGAGCCTATTGACAATAGATGAGACGATCATTAGAATCAGGTACACGAAAGTAGCATTAAATCTGAGAGGGATTATATATATCAACGAGAATAAAGAAAATTATAAAGATAAAAGTCAATTTAAAAATTGAGTCAATACAATAAAGAGTAATTAATTAAAAATATAATTTGTTATATAAAAATAATCGATAATATAGCAAATGATAAGGGGGAGAAGAATATGGGGTTGGATGCAAAAAAAAATCCTATTTTATATTCAATAGGAACAAATATAGCCTATAAAATAGCAATAGAATATTATAATGATGTTCATTTTGTTTGGTGTACAACAAAATTTAATTCTTTAGAACAGCCATCAACATCTAATCCGGCAGAAATATGTAAAAGCTATTTAAAACAGATTACAAAAGAAGATCGTCATATGTATGATATTTATAATAATATGGTTGGGATTTTAAATGGCGCGAGGGTAAAATTAAATAATGGGATAATTAGTAAGAGAGATTTTGAACAAATAAATAATATAGTTGCATCTGTTGGCTATGATGCTTTTTTTCCGGTGCTTTATATTATTGAAAGTAAAAAAGTCGCGAGTCATTGTATAGAAGTGAAAACTAATGAGCGAGCTAGTGATAAATCAGTTGAATATAGGATAGAGGATCTGAAAAGAAATGAATTTGAAATAATCTTCTTTAAAGATATTTTAAGTGGAATTGTAAATATTTCTGAAAAGAGAGTGGGTGAATAGTAGAATGTCGAAAATAAAAATGAATGTGCCTCAAATAGATAATGAGAAAAAAAGAATAAGAGTTGAAAAAAATGTTACAAATGCAGAAAATGAAAAGTTTCCTATTAGTGTAGAAGCTGATGTGATTTTAGAGCAATCTGCAAAGAAAAAACGGAAAAAAATAAGTGATAAAAATGGCGTAGAAGTTAGGATACTTGGAGGTTCTGTATCAAAAACTGATGAAGAATCGGATGTAAATGCTTTAAGAAACCTAGATATAGAAAAAATAAAAAAAGAGAAGGAGGGTGCAAAAAAAAGGGATTTTCCTATAATACCGAATTTTTTAAAGAATCCACATTTTATACCTGATTCATATATTACAGAAATGGATGAAGAAAAAGGTTTGGGAGTGCTTATTCAAAAGAAGAATAAAGCATCAGAAAATTTTGTAAAAGTAGTTAGTAAAAATCCAATGTTGAATAGTGCAAAAAGAATGGAAATAAATAAATATTACGGAGCGGCAATCAATATAATACAATCAATGGATATAAAAGAAATGTTAGAAACATTTCAGTATATAAATATGATATTAGTAAACGAAAAACTTCCTGAAGTTCAATCGATTAAAGTTCGAAAATGTATAGAACAGGTAATTCAATTAAGAAAAAAAGATTCTTTAAAATGTGGAATAAAATATTTACAAAAAAATTTAGTTGATGAAATAATACGGAAAAATAGAGAAACAGCAGATATAGAGGAAGGAAAACGATTATATGAGAAATTAATGAAAAAAGAAGAGTAAAAATTGAAAAATAGCTAAGCAAAGGATAAGATACTTGTTAGATATAGTTTAAACATTAAATAAAGTAAATGGTTACATTGATCTTGAAATAGCAAAGGCAGAAGAAAACTATCGGAAAATCATGGCTAAATATATTAATCCATGGTTATTCATTCTTGATGAATGGATTCTTCTGAAGTCCACTGAGATCGAATAGAAGGATACATTTGAATTTATACATTGGAGACACAAGAAATCATTTACGATTTTCTGTTTCTAGTATGGAGTTGAAGAATGGTATAAGCAGCTTGGTGGTGATGCCAGTCCATTAGCTGATGGAATTGATCGTATTGCTCACGACGGCCATTAGATTAACATTACAAATATTGATGTTGCACACGATATGTCCATGAGAGAAGTATGCGGTTTATATAAAACATCGTGCAAGTAAACTTGCATAAGCGGTTCCGCATTATTGTACAGATGTTTTACTGCCTGCCTGATTTGGGGAGAGCATTGGGGTCAGGTACACGAAAGTAGAGATAAAAGTTTTGTGAAATTATTATAAAACTTGTGTCTCTTGGTAACTACCTTGACAGTTAGCGGGATGGACGCATAATATTATTTGTCTAATATGGAGAATCTGGTGTTGGAAATCTGGATTCTCTTTTAAAGGATGCAATATAATATGATAAGGTTAGAATAATCAAAAAGTATTTAATATAAATCGTATTATATGTGTGATAAAAATGGGATTTTAGTAAGTGGCTTGAACATTGATACGTAAATGGTAAATAACACGTCATCTGGAACAAATTGGGGTCAAGCAATTGGGGTCAGGTACGCGAAAGTAGAGATAAAATTTTTCTGAAATAATTAATGGAAAGGATAAAATATGAAATTAAAAGAAGCAATTGAAAAAATACTAGATGGTCAGGCAATTCTATTTGCAGGAGCAGGATTTTCTTATGGGGCTAAAAATATACAAGGGCAAGTTCCATCAGCGGATGAGTTAAAGAAAAAATTGTTGCTTGATATGGGAATGGATAAAAATTCAGACCATGGACTTGAAGTAGTTGCAAATTATTATAAAAACAAGAAAGGTGCTAATGAACTGATTGATAAATTAAAAGAGCAATATGATATATTGAAGGTTGCGGAATATCATAAAAAAATAATGGCATTGCCATGGAAGAGGGTATATACAACAAATTATGATCAGGTTATAGAAATGAGTTCTGCTGAGTGTGGAACTGCAACAAGAAAAAAAGCTGTGATATTATCTGATGATTTTGAGTATACAGAGAAAAATAATGTATGTGTACATATAAATGGATACATTGAGCGCCTTAATGCAAATAGACTAGAAGATGAGTTTAAACTTACAGATAAAAGTTATTCCTGTGATACATTGATAGGAAATCCCTGGTTTGAATTTATGGTTAATGATTTTGAATCAGCTTCGGCAATAATTATTATAGGGTATTCAATGAAATTCGATATCGATATTAAGAGATTATTGTCTGCACCTGCAATTTCGCAAAAGGTTGTTTTTATTGATGCACCGGGGTTAGATGAAATATCAAAAGGTTTGCTTGAGGATTATGGAAATTGCTATACTATTGGAATAGAAGCATTTAGTAAGGAAACGGAGAAAGTAAAGGCTGATTATATTTCAAGTATAGATTTTTCTTATAAAAGTTTTAAATATATGTATCGTGAAACTTTATCTAGCATTTTACCCAAATATGAAGAAATATTTCAATTTTATATGGAAGGGAAAGAATGCGATAAATTATATTTAAAAAATAAATCTGGAGAATATTCATATATAGTTGATAGAAAGGCAATGGATTTATTCCTGAAAAATTATAGAAATAATAAAGTATTTATCGCTTTATCTAATTTAGGAAATGGAAAGACAGTATTTCTTAAAATGGTGGAAAATGAATTGCGTAAAGAAGATGTGAAGGTATACACATATGTGCATAGGTATAATTTGATTGATCAAGAAATAGAAACAATATGCAATGAGAGAAAACGATGTGTTGTTATAATTGATAATTATCCAGGGCATCTGGAAATTTTAAATAAGTTTTCTCAATATGGACATCAAAATATTACATTTCTTTTATCTGCAAGAAATGGCGTTAATTTGATGTTCTGTAAACAATTGGAGAGAGCGTTACATATTTATTCTGAGGACATACAGCCTTTATATTTGAATCAATTACAAACAGAAGAAATTGGAAAATTAGCAACGGTTTTAGAAGACAATTCATTATTAACAGATAAAGTTTATGATAATATAATGTATAATGGAATTATTAATTTCATAAAACACGATTGTAAAGCAAGTTTTTCAAATTTATTATTGAAATTGTTTGAAGCTTCAAGTATAAAACAGAAGTTGGAAAGATTATATAAGGAGTTAGAAAATACAGAAAATGAAAAAGTAAAAAAAGTAATTATTTTTTCACTTTTAAAAAATATTTCAAATTATGATTTGAATTTTTATGAAATATTAGATTTGTTTAATGCTGATTATATAGCTCTTAGAAGGAATGACATAGAATTTATACCTGAAATATTTGTACAGGATAATGATAATGGAATTAATGTAAGATCTTCAATTGTATCAATGGCTTTGATTCAAAATGTAATAAGAACGGAAGATATAATATATACAATGAAAGAGGCTTTCTTTTCCGCAGATAAAAAAGAAGGACGGACTTATAGGGAATTACAGAAAAGCATGGTATCGCATTCACAATTTATTTTTTTTACGAACGTATCAAATGAGAGAGAAAAATTAGTTTTGATTGAAAATTTTTATAATGATATTCGCAATACAAAATTTGCAAAACATAACACTTTCTTTTGGGAACAATTTGCATCGGCATATATTGATATGAAAAAATTTGATCTTGTAAAAAAATGTGTTGATAATGCATTAATTGAAGCCAAAAAGAATCCCCTATTTATTCCATTTCAAGTGAAAACAGTACAGGGACGATATTATGTAGAAAAATGTTATGATGAATTATTAAAAAATCAATGCGGTAAAGATGAAGCAATAAATGCAATAACAAATGCAACGGATGCTATTTTAATGTATTATTCACATCCGGAAAATAATTTGTATTATGTTTTTAAGGTCGTGAGAAAATTTTCAGAAATATATTGGTTAATTGGAGATGCATTTGATAAAAGAGAATTATCAATATACATTGAAAAGGCTACTATAATGAGAAAACACATGGAGGAGTATTTATTAAATCCAATGTCACCATATTATGAAAAGGTAAAAGGATGGAGCCAGGAAATAGAAAAAACATTAGAAAATGCAAAATTGCATGTAAAATTGTGAACTTCCAGAAAAAGTTCCATCTACACCCTTAACTTCGACAGAGCATTGGGGGCAGGTACACGAACCTTAACCATATTTTAGGAATGAAAGTATTTTTAAGGAGAGAGACGGAGAATGACAAGTTATTTAGAGATTAAACAGTGTTTAAGAGATATTCTTGCTATCGATGCAGATATAGATGAAACTTGTGATATTGTTTGGCAGATATCGTCATATTTTGATGAGGATATAAAAATTATTTTTAATAATCATGATATAAAAGCAGCGTATGATGATATGCAAAATTATACTTTAGATAAACTTGAAATTTCAACAGCAACTTATCGAGAAGTTGCTCTTCAATTTTTTAGACCATATGAAAGAAGTATAGTTGAACTGGAGTGTATAAATGATCAAATAAATGGTATTACATATTCAGTGGGCCCTGCTTCTTCGACATACTGTATGTTTTTATTAGATGCAGTGTTTCAAGATAGTAAAGTTAATAGAGGGAAAAGTTATATAGATTTAAGACATAAAAGTCGTTTAATGTTGAGACGTAATAGAGGTGATATTGAGAGAAACGATTCAATGGAGTTATTGCCAGAATTGTTTAGAGCGTATACGCTTAAGGTTAATTCTGCAAAAACTGTTGCAATAGCTCAATTGAGAAATTATGCTACTTCTTTTGAGTTTCAGTTTATGTATAAGAAAAATATGGCAATATCTGAATATACAAATATACAAGATATGTATTTGATTGGAAATTCAGTATTAAGATATTCAAGTGAAAATATTGATTCTCCACCACAGAGAGTTTACAATTCAGCTGTTCTTGACTATTATACTATGGCAATGGAAGCTAGGGATCCTTTTACTATGTACATTTCTTTTTATCATATTATTGAACATTATTTTGATGCAGTTTTTAGAAAGAAACTTACAGAAGATATTAGGGAAAAGATAACACATCCCGATTTTTCATATAAGAATGAAGAGAAGGTGTATGATTTAGCTAAATATATAAAAAAACATATGAGTAATGATGATAATTCAGGGAAAGGAAATGAATTTGAATCTTTAAAGTATGTTTTAATGGAATATGTTCCTATAAATGAATTAAAACTACATATCATGCGCTTTGATCCTCAAGCGATAGATTATTACCAAAATAATTTGATCTCATTTATTACATCAAAGAAAATAAAAATTGGTTGGACAGATTTTCAAGGAGTTTATACGAATTTAACTACTCGAATTTATGAAACGAGAAATGCTCTTGTGCACAGCAAAAGTGAGCAAATTTTTAATCAGTATAGACCATATGAAAACAAGAAGGAACTTATGTTAGAAATTGCATTGATAAGATCTGCGGCAGAATTAGTGATAATTAATTCAAGTGAAATACTTTGAGTGAGATTAAGAAGGGGCGGAACTGGCTATATGTCAAGAATTAGGAGACTGTGAGTGTGAACTGCATTTTGCGCCATCCAGCGGTCGCAAATGCGTTTTAGAACGGCCGCTCTGCGGAGCATAACGGCCGCCTGCTTTTAGTTAATTGACCACCACTTATCGAGTGTTGATCTTGATA
>NZ_CAKVKB010000133.1 GCF_934754915.1 uncultured Clostridium sp. | reverse complement strand
GAACAGATCCGATTGACAATGACATTGTATCATTTCAAATCGGATCTTTTAATATGGGCTCTATTTGACGCTTACTAATAAAAGAAGGAATAGTGTGAGAACTATTCCTAAATATTTAGTCTTTTGCGAAACCATTAATATGACTCTGAAGGATGCAATAGGATACTAAAGATAATTGAAGTATAGATAATACCATTAATACAATACTGTCGTCACTAGGATGATGTCCATTACTTCTTGTAAGACTTGATACCATCTTGCCAGCTTTCCATAAGTAGTATAGTAAGTAGATTCCACATGTCACAATACCAAGTACTACAACAAGTCCTGGTTCAGCACCTTTTTCTTGGTTTTGACTTTCACATAAATCATTTAAGTCATGTGCAATTGTATATAGCCAATAAATACCATAGATTCCACAAGTAACTATACTTAATACTACACATAGTCCAATACTTTTTTCTTTTACAACTCCAGTAGTATATGAAAAACTTGGTTCTACATGCACTCTTTCATTACCTGCAAGCTCTGTATTCTTTAATCTTTCCCAATCTTGCATACCTGTTTTCCATACAAAACTATTTCCAGTTAAGATACCACTATCCATAAATCCTTTCATGTCCGATTCACTAAAAGGACCTTTAGAATCATTATTCTCTACATAATACCAATCATTAGAAGATGATGATGTAGAAATAAATTCATTCAATTCTGTATTCTCTAGTCTTTCCCAGTCTTTCATACTTGCCTTCCATACTAGAGTATTCCCATTGATTTCACCAGAAGTAATCTTAGCCTTCATCTCATCCACACTAAATGATCCTTTAGAGTCATTATTCGATACATAGTACCATTCTTTTACTGGTGTAGTTGATTCATTCTCATTCGCTGATTCTTCATCATTTGTTTCAACTTCAGATTGTTCTTCATTAGTTGTATCTAATGCTTCTTCTACATTACTCTCAGTTACTTCTTCAATCTTATCCACGACTGCAACAGGTACAACAATACCTTCTTCTTCTACCTTTGTTCCACAATTTGAACAAAACTTAGAATCATCACTTATTTCGTGCCCACAATTTTTACAAAACATATTAAATCTTCCTCTCAATTGATTCAATTATAAAATGAATACTTTCTTAACTCAACTACTTAAGAAAAACTTAAGATTCATTTCTATGTTTACATTTCTTTTTTTAATCCAAACAAACATGAAATCAATCTAGGATCCTTCATACATTTTTTTGGAAACACAGCTTTTTTTGGCATATTAAATTCTCGAATCAATGGAAAAAAAGCTTTATCTTCATCGATTTCTATTTTGCCATATAATTGTTTCGCTAATTTGAAAATTTGTGCGTTATTATTGCCAAAATCAATCTCATGAATTTTTTCGATTTCGTATTTTACATCTATTGATTTAAAAAAATCGTCAACTTTACCTTGCCAAGAATTATCTTTCTTATTATTGTCATTATTAGTATCAATATTTGTTTTATCGATATGAGCGTAATTAAGAAATACACAAGTAACACTATCTATATTATTTTTCAGCATAATTTCTTTAATTGAAACTTTTTGACCTTTACAATAATATTTATTACTTCGATCTTCCTTTGTTTTACTTGCTTCAGAAAAGTAATTTTTTAAATTATCCACAGTTTGTTTTCCGCTCAAGACAGTATCAAAAATAAAACATATTTTTTTTATTTCTTTTTTCTCAATGCAATATTTGCCCTTATAAAAAGCCAATTCCTGTAAATATAACGAATGTTCTCTAAATTTTTCCTCTCTTAAATAATTTTCATATATTCTAGTTAAATTATTATCTGTACTATATTTTTCTTTAGGAATAAATAAAACATTTGGCTTAAGCATTGATTTCACCTGAGCACATGCTTCTTTAAAGTTTGTTACTTTATGATAAGAAATCAATTTCATAAAATTTTCTTGTTTTTTAACAGTTATATCATAAATAAACAGATGATTTAATATTCTAATATAATGGTTACTTTTATCATTACACTCCACGCCATCCAGACTCAATAATATATTATCTTGTAGTTTTATTTTATCAACAATTAAATTTGGTAATTTTATATTAGTTGGATCTATGAATTCTTTATATGGATTTAAATTGTCATTGATATCTCTTATGAGATCACGAATTTTTAATCCTTTTTGTAATCGATCATTCAAATAGTAATTACCCTGATAATGCAAACAATCTCCTTCATCCAAATCATTTTCATCCAAATCATTTTTTATAATTTTGTTTTCATCAATTTCTTCATTGTTGGAATCCACATAAATGTTGCGATTTTTCTTTCTTTTAATAATATCTTTTGTTGAATTTAGCACAATTTCCTTATCATCATCATTTAAAATACACGATAATATTTCTTCACATGGAAGTTCAAAAGCGAGCCATTTCAAATTTGCAATGTCTAAATTGTAATCATTATTTACATAATCTGTATCTTTTGTGAACGTACTGATAAACTCACTTAATGCACTAATTCTTTCGGTTGTTGGTATACTTTTTAGCCATGTTAAAATCAGTCCATTTTGATAATGATTAACACAATCGTTTTCAAAATTCATAAAAGCATCTTTTTTGCAATTATTATTAATCAATAACAATTCCACAAGAGAGCCATATAACACAAAATCAAGTCCTTTTTCCCTTAACATGTTTTGATAATATTTTTTCAGTATATTTTCAATCACTGTATTTGAATTATTTGAATTAACTCTTGATGCTCTTTTAGCATTAATCAAATAATTATCATTACCACAAAATGGATTGATTAGTTTCACTTCATCATTATCAATATATAAAGAATTTTTTAAAAATATATTTTTTGCATTTTGTTGTAAAAGCATAAAAGTTAAATCTAATTTAGATTTTAGATCATCTCCTTTTAGTATTTCATCTGTACTAATAAACTTAACAGCATCACTTAATTGAAATTCAACAAAATATGCGATAGCTTTTCCGTTATTGTTTATTTCCTTTTGCACATTAGCAATGTGATACTTATTTAAGATTTTCTTATCAAAATATGACTTATCCGGATGTCTAATATAAATTTCACGTTCATTTCTAATGATACAAATTACCTTGTTATGTTTTAGATTCAATTTCCATTCTTCATTCTCACCTAAAAAACTATTTTTAATATCTGCCATATACTCTATAAGTTTTATATTATAATCATTTGACATTTGGTCCATAATTTTCTTTTTATCTTTAAACTTATTTGTTTTAAATATTTCTAAAGCAATTCTCAACTTATAAATTAATTTATCATCCCATACATCATTATGATAATCATCATTCAGCAATACATGAAATAATAATTCGCTAATAGGAAAATATAAAGATTCATCATCATTTTGAATTCTAAAAACATATCGTATAGTTTCTAGTTCACTACATATTGCATCCATATCCTGTAGCATCTTGTCAAACAAGGAATTATTTTGTTCTAAGATGTTATTATATAAATCCTTTAAAAAGCTAAAAACTAGGAATCTTGATGGATTTTCAGTTTCCTGGAGTCTCGATGAATTTTCAGTTTCTTCGTTTACTATATTAACAATATTTTCAAATGATTTCTTATAAGCTTTTATTAAGCAATCATTTTTTAATTGTTCATCTTTGATAAGACTTGAAATTTGATAAAACACATCAAGAGCAATCCCTTTACAATTATCTATTTCAAGTGTATTTAACTTTGAAAAGTCTTCTATTAATTTTATCAACTTGTCATCGTCAGCGATAGGTAAAATCAGAGATTCTAAAATTTGATTTAATTCATTTTCAACATCATTAACATGCATATTTTTATTTACTCCATCTTTTGATACTTTGAATAATATTATATTCTGAATTGTCAATTTCTTCTAAATTTAATTTTTTCAAATAATGATCATAGATTTCAATAACAATTGATTTTTCTAACTGACCATTATATATATTTAAATATAGACAACTGATACAATTTTTAAAATTGATTGAATTTGGTTTAATAAGCAAAAGCAGCTCCTTTTCAAGCGCATAATTTAATAACTCTTTATTTGAAAACAAATAATTATAAAACTTTTTAAAAGTACTTCCTCTACCATATTCAGATTCGAAAATATTTTTTGCATACTTATAAAAATATTTTTCAGTATAGTATGTATCCGTCTTATATCCAAAAAGATAACTTACGTCATCAATATTAAAACTATCTTTTAAACATTCTATAAAGATTCTTCGTTTTTCATATTTATCTCTTAAATAATCTGTTTCCGAATATTGAAAGTTATAATTAAACCTATCTTTTCTTAAAATTAAGTTTATATCCTTATTACTTAAATCTTCGATTCTGCCATATATATATGTTTTTTCTTCATTTGTCTTTAAATTGTAATTTGACAACAATTTTTTTATGTTTTGCATTAAAATATCTGCATCAACATCTTCTTTGTAAAAGATTATAATGTCGTCAACATAGCGATATAATACATAATTCTTTTTAAGAGTATCTGCTGTTTCAGGTATTCTTTCTAAGATACGGTTTAAAAATAATTCAGCAATGATTCTTGCGTATGCAGGTCCCTGAGGTATACCAATACGTACATTATCATCATTGACTTTTCTCATTAGTCTTTCATTATAATCAATTAGTTTTTTCATTATACTTTTATCTTGTAGAGAAAAACCATCTGAAAGCCCACGATAAAGTGACAAAAAATCAATATTATCAAAATAATTTTTTAAATCAATTGTCATTACTCCCCAATCTCCCAAAAAAGGTATTTCTATATAAGACTTGATTTTATCAATGTAATTTCCCCATGAAGTATACCAATTATAAAATAAATTGGTATCAGATAAAAAAGAAACATTATAACTATATGATTTTAAAAGTGAACCATGTCTATACGCAATCATTAAAGCCAATTGCGTTGTAATAATTCTTTCTTCAGTATTCAAAACCACCATATTACGTTTTTTTGTGCTTGATTCTTTTCTAACATAAACGTAATAATTATTTAAAGGAATTACATCATCTGAATCAATAATACGTTTTATTTTCTCATTCAATATATGAATATCATATTTTGTTAAATCATTAATTCGAATCCATTCAGTAATCTCTAGATTCTCATCATTGTCAAGCATATAATTAGTTTCTTTACGAACTGTTGCTTCTAAATCACCTAATAAATCTAGTTCATTTTTAATTATATTATTCTCTTCCAATGATAAATTTAGTTTTTCTGCTAAATATTCAAGCCCAGTTTTCGTTTTATCAATACTTTCTTCAATATCCATATCGTAAATAGAATATAGGTATTCAAAAGTTGCTGGTCTATATTGATTTTTTAAATTTTTAATCCTTTCACTCGTTATTTTTTCATCATATTGAATAGTTCTTCTAAAAATAGACTTTAATAATTCACTATCATTCAAAGGAGATAAAGTACCTAATAATACATACCAATCTTTTTTCTCTAAATAACTATAATCCAATCTTGTGAAGATTTCTTTAAATACCTTTGTTTCTGACAATATGTCTATAATTTGATTGCATTCAATTTTATACTCATCATTCACAATTAAATTTTTATATTTATTAAAATTCAATGTGTTATTTGTATAACCTAATTTATCTAATACTTTTATGATGTTATTTCTTCTATAACCGTTTAAAATAGATAATTGATTACGATAAAAATCTAAATCATAATCATCCTGTCGCTCATAAGATTCTTTAAAGAAAAATGATTTACCACCTGATTTATGAGTTGATAAAGGAAATTTAACTTGCTTACCAACACGATTGCCAATATATGAATCAGTTTGAGGAAACAAATCAATTCCATACTTGTCATTTAAATTAACTCTATTACTCAAAGTTTTTATTACCCAATAACCAATTTCTTTATCTACTGGAGAATCAAAAATTATCCAAACATGTATCCCTCGACGTCCAGAAAATTCTGTAAGATATGATATTTGTAATTCATCAAGATAGCTTAATAAATCCGTCTTGATAATAGTATATAAATCAGTAATCTCTTCTTCATCAGCTGATTTATCTTTACAATCGAAATCTAAACAAATCCACTTTATTTTTCCATTACCATATGACTGTTGATAACAACCCGCAGATCCATTATTCAACAACATATTCTCAATAAGCGAAGAATCATATTGAATATATTTTGTTATATATCTTCCATCATTTTGTTGTATAGCAATAGCATGTGGATTCACAACAAATAAATCAAATTCTATTTTTGATATTGCTTTTATTATTTCTTCCATCCCAATCATTCTCCTATTAGAAATCTTATTTTTTGATACATTTTAAAGTTGAAATGATTAACTCTTCATTATTAGAATAAACTTGCGCATTACATGATTCCACAACAATTCTATTGTAATAATTGACAAATTTTTTATCATCCACATACCTAATCATTCTATCTCTACATTTTAAAAATGTTTGTTCACCATAGAGACAAATCAATATTCTAGGTGTAATCGCATAGTATACTTCAGTATGATCCTTTATTAAACCAACATTAAATAACTTGGTTTTGTCTGTTTTTGAATTTCGAACAATAACAGGTTCATCACTAGTCAACAAACAATCTTCAGGAAAAACATAAATAATCCATGCTTTTTCAAATAAGACTTCAGCTAGTCGATCAATTCTATCTTGATTAAACAATTGTTCTAATAAAACATTTTTTACAAATTTTTTCTGACACACTTCTTCTATAATATGATCCAACATTGATAATTGAACATTTCCAAGCTCTTGAATTATCTCCTTTTCCATATCCTTTGCGATGACTGGAGCAAGTTTAAAGCCATATTCAAATGTATGTTTACCTCTTAAAAGTTGAAAAATAATAATATATGAAAAATCATTTTTTAATTCTTCAGACATTAAATAATCATTATTTAAAACATTATAACTTGTACATATTTTAATAAGCTTTCTCATACAACTTCCAATTATCGGTTCAATTTTTTTACCAAAATACTTTTCCAAATAATATTTATCACTAAGATTTTCATCTGTATAAATGTTATTTTTTAATGCAACATTGTCAATCTTTGTTTTAAATAACTTTCGTTCAGATTTGTCATAAGCATATATTTCATATTTTTTATTATTTAATATTGCAAATCTTTCTAAATACAATTTTGGAACATAGTGTTGTCTAATTGGTTCATTATGCTTCATATAACCACCCACATATAATTATCAACTTTTTTCTTTTATTTTACCATATTTGAATTAACCTAAACAAAAACGCTTAAACTTTATTTGACAGTATTTCATAAAAACCATATAAGCTTACTTAAACAGTAAATGATTCAATGATGGTTTAATTAATAGTGGCTCTCTAAGTGGATTTAGTGGCTCTGAGCAATGGATTGCATGGCTCTGTCCAAATGGATTAGGTGGCTCCGCCACCATGGAATACTCACTTTGCACTCACTATCTATCTGGCATATCCAAATTATATAGTAAGATAATTTAAAACAAGCTGAGATTACCCCAGCTTGAATATCTATTCTTTAATCATGTCCATTAAGACTTCTTTGATTTGAAGTTTGTCATCTGTTTGATTCATTAAATCTTTTAGCTTATTTAATTTAGAATCTACTTCTTTTGAATCAATATCCATCTTTTCGTGTACAAAGATTAGATTGTTGTCCGTCTTATGACATTCTTCCATTTCTAAAGCTAATTCTTCAAACATCTTTTCTCCAGGACGCAATCCAATTTCTTGAATTTCAATGTCTCTTCCTGGTACGAGACCTGCTAATCGAATCATTTTGTCGGCTAAATCCCAGATTCTGACTGGTTTTCCCATGTCTAATACAAAGATTTCTCTTTCATTCGCATAAAATCCTGCTTGTAGTACTAATTGAGCGGCTTCAGGAATAGTCATAAAGTAACGCTTTATGTCTTTGTGTGTTACAGTGACTGGACCACCATTTTTAATTTGTTCTTTAAAAATAGGAATAACAGAACCATTAGATCCTAATACATTACCAAAGCGTACAGCCGCCATATGAATACCACACTTAGTATTTCTTGATTGCATATACATTTCTGTCATACGTTTAGTAGCGCCCATTACGTTTGTTGGATTTACAGCCTTGTCTGTTGAAATCATGATAAAACGAGATATACCACAGTCACAACATGCATCAATCACATTCTTCGTTCCAAAGATATTATTTCTAATTGCTTCTGTAGGACGGTCTTCCATTAAAGGTACATGTTTATGTGCTGCCGCATGATAAACTACATCTGGTTTATAGTTTTTCATTAGCTTATAGATTTCTTCTCTTTCACGAATGGAAACAATTAAAGATTCTAGTTGAATGGAATCATTCATTTGTTTCTTTCGCTTCATGACTAAGAATTCTTGTTTAAGCATATATAGTGCATTTTCATTAATATCCACCATAATTAATTTAGAAGGATTAAAATGAATGATTTGACGACACAATTCAGAACCAATAGATCCACCGGCTCCGGTAACACAAACCACTTTATTCGTAAGATAAGAACCAATCTGATCGACTTTTAAGTCAATACTAGGACGGTTCAATAAATCCTTAATATCAATATCTTCAAATGAAATATGATTACTTTCATCATTTCCAACAAAGATACGCATGATTTTTGTTGGTATAGAAGTGGACGTACATAAATCTAAGATTTCTTGTTTTCTTTCGTCAGTAACAGAAGAAATGGTAATAAAGATACAACGAACATTGTTCTCTTGACAAATACGCTCTACTTCAGAAATAGTTCCAAG
>NZ_CAKVKB010000132.1 GCF_934754915.1 uncultured Clostridium sp. | reverse complement strand
ATATGACTCCAGTTGAGTATAGACTTGCAAATATGACCGAATAAAAAATGTATTAAAAAGTGTTGACAATCCAATATTGATTTTGAAGGTCGTATGATTCGAGTAAATAAACAGTTGCAGTGCACACATAAAGGTGGCGTTCTTTATATTGAAGACCCAGAAAAGTTGACTACGCAAACAAAGACAAAAGCAGGTATGCGTTATGTTCCAATGCGAGCAAATGTATGTGAACTTTTAAAGAAAATTGTTGAAGAACGAAAAGCAAATGCTCCAGAAACTGAACCAGAGGTTGATGGGTATAGTGGATTCCTTTTTCTAAACCAAAGGGCTAGAAAAGGGCTTAGACCATATATTGGGTTGGATTTGGACCACATCTTTAACCATGCTCTTGAAAAGTACAACTCTACATATAAGAAGGAATTACCAAAAATCACGCCGCATGTGTGTCGCCATACATTTTGCACAAAGATGGTACGTCAGCTGATGGAACCCACGAGATTGCAACTCATTATGGGTCATAGTGATATTTCTATCACGCTAGGCTACTACACTCATACACGTGCGATTGATGCTAAAGCATCTATGGAAGAAGTAGATGCAAAACTAAAAGATGATCCATACGATTTCTTTTAAGAAATTACCTTTGGGGTAAATATGGTTGAAAAAGCTTGTTTTACCCCATAAATTACCCCAATGTTTAAAAATGTAATGCAAATATATGCAAAGTTATACCAGGAAGCATATAATCGAGATTAAGAAAATGCCTTATAAAATGGGCATAAGAGAGTATAGGGAGGTATAAGTTTTATGATAAAGGTCCTATTCGTATGCCACGGCAATATATGCAGGTCTCCAATGGCAGAATTCATATTTAAGGATATAATTGAAAAGGAAAAGCTGACAGATAAGTTTTTTATTAGGTCAGCTGCAACATCTGCTGAAGAAATAGGTAATCCTGTGTATCCTCCAGCAAGAAGAAAACTTATGGAGCATAATATTTCATGTGAGGGAAAGCGTGCAGTTCAGATTAAAAAATCTGATTATGATTATTATGACTATATAATTGCAATGGAGCAGTTTAACATAAGAAATATTCTAAAAATAGTGAAAGATGATAAAAATAAAAAAATATTCAGATTATTA
Organism: uncultured Clostridium sp.; assembly: GCF_934754915.1. Taxonomy (GTDB): domain Bacteria; phylum Bacillota; class Clostridia; order Clostridiales; family Clostridiaceae; genus Clostridium. Next base: position 7,782 of record NZ_CAKVKB010000132.1, on the reverse strand, counting down.
GAATTTACAGACAATCCAAAAGATATTGATGACCCTTGGTATACTGGAGATTTCCATGTGACTTATGATGAAATATTGGAAGGGTGCAGAGGGTTATTAAAACATATTCTAAAGCATAATTTAAATATGTGATAATATATGTTTATCGTATTTCTTGAATATGAATATGTCACAAATTTTATTCTAGATATATTGACAAAAGGCATGGAAAAAGATACAATAGTCCTAAAATAAGACTATGAAAGGAGATGGTAAATTGGATATTGAAGCAAAGACAAAAGCTTTTTGCAATGCATGGCAGAGTATCAGCATTATTTATGAAGATTATGCTAGGAAATCTGGTGTGTCTTATAATAGTCTTTATATTCTCAATGCAATATTTTATACGGAAAACTGTACCCAGAAGCAAATATGTGATAAGACACTGCTGCCAAAGCAGACTGTGAATAATGTAATCACAAGTTTTTTCAAAAGTGGTTATATTGAACTTAGGGAGCTGTCAGAGAATCGCAGAATCAAGACCATTCATTTGACAGAAGAGGGAATGAAGTATGCAAAAACGCTGATTCCACATATTCATAAGGCAGATATTATCGCAATGGAATCATTGACAGAAGAACAGCAGGATATTTTGCTTAAGCTTATGGATATATATGTTTCGGCATTTCGTAAAGAAATGTTAGGAGAATGACCTTCTGCATCATACAGTGTAGGAGGATTATTTTCGTCCATATAGTCCTAAAACAATACAGTATTATAAAAGGAGAATGAAAATGAGTACAGTAGATATGACAAAAGGAAATCCAATCAAATTGTTGATTCGATTTTCAATTCCAATTTTAATTGGGAACTTATTTCAACAGGTATACACACTTGCAGACAGAATTATAGTAGGAAGATTTGTAGGAGATGCAGCTTTTTCGGCTATTGGTGCTACGAATGCTCTTTCTATGACATTTATGTCTATGTGTATGGGAGCTGCAATTGGAACAGGGGTTTTAGTTTCCCAATACTTTGGGGCAAAAGATGAAAAAGGTACAGCAGCTTCAATTGCAAATGGAAGCTATACATGTATCTTGATTGCAATCTTAATGACATTGATTGCTTTAGTGACAACAAAACCGATTTTACTTTTGCTTAATACACCGTAGTCTATTTTACCAGATGCATTGACATATATGTATATTTTTATGGCTGGTTTGATTGCAATCTCTGCATATTTTACACCATTTTCAATTTTAAGAGCATTGGGTGATTCTAAGACACCACTTATTTTTCTTATTCTTTGCAGTTTATTGAATGTTGTATTGGATTTATTGTTTGTGGTTGTTTTAAAAATGGGAGTAGCAGGTGCAGCTTTTGCAACTGTTTTATCTGAGGCTATTGCAGCAGTTTTGTGTATTATCTATGCGTTTATAAAGGTTCCACAGTTCAAACAGGCATTTATATATGGAAAAATTAATATCAATGCAGATTTTTTTAGTTAAAATGCAAACTTTTTGTCTGTAAAGAAATTAATAGCAATATTATAATGATTAACGTAGTCAAGAGGAAATGTCGTAAGGAAGTGTATATTTGAGATACTTCGCTTTTAACGATGGTGTCGCTGGTTCGACTCCAGCCCAGTAATAAAAAAATATTATTGGTAGCTCAGTGGTAGAGCACATATTCTCAAATAGATTTTCTCCATATGAATATTTTTAAAAGCTACTCATGGCAGTGATATCTTGAGTTACTTCGATACCAGGGTGATGGCTGATCATTTTATGATGAAGCGTCATAAGAAAACTCAGATAATTATTTCTCCATGAAAAAATGGATAGTGCAGGAAAGTGTTACTTCAAGAGGGTTAAGTTAACACACTTTCCAATTTTCTTCCATAGTAAAATAATAGTATTTGTATTTAAGGAGGCTGTTAAAATGTCAAAGTTTAATAGTAATATAATAAGAAATAATGAAAATCATAAAGCATTCAAAATGGACCCAAAAGAAAAACTTATATCTGAAGTTTTAACAAGTTTCTTTAATGAAAATAAGTTTTATGGAGATAATTCAAAGACAATAGTAAGTGATATAAGAAATATGATTAAAATAGATTCTGAGTTTGTAGCTAATCTTACTATATATGTAAGAAAGGAAATGAATATGCGAAGCATTTCTCATGTCCTTTTAGGAGAATTGGCTCATGATGCACAGGGGAAGAAATATGTGAGAGAAATTTTAAGAAATATAGTGTTGAGAGTAGATGATATGCCAGAAATATTGAGCTATTATCTTACTGTATATGGAAAACCAATTCCTAATTCATTAAAGAAGGGAATAAGTGAATGCTTTTTAAAATTTGATGAATTTTCACTGGCTAAATATAACAGAAATGGCCAGGTTATTCTTAAAGATATTTTAAATTTAGTTCATCCAAAACCAGCAGATGAATTACAAAGTGGCATGTTTAAAAGAATTCTTGAAGACAATCTTCAAGTCCCTTTTACATGGGAAACAATGCTTTCAAAAGAGGGAAACAATAAAAATACATGGGAGAAGCTTATACAGAGTGGAAAGCTAGGATATATGGCAGCACTCCGCAATTTGAGAAATATAATAAAAGCAGAACCAGATAACATAAATGATATATATGACATGATTAGAAATAAGGAAAGGGTTATAAAAAGCAGACAGCTTCCATTTAGGTATTATTCTGCATTTAAAATCCTTGCAGACGAAGGAATTGGGACCTCAAAAGTATATGATGTACTTGAAGAAGCAATAAAATATTCTACTGAAAACATACAGAAGCTTCCTGGAAAAACATTTATGTCTACAGATGTATCAGGTTCAATGGGGTCTGCTGTAAGCAGAAACAGCAGTATTTCATGTGCTGAAATAGGAGCACTGCTCATGTCTATTGCAAACAGTATTTGTGATGAGGCTATAATAAGTACTTTTGATTCTTCATTTAAAATTGTGCCTATTGGATCACAAAATGGGATAATTGCAAGTGCAAGATCAATAACTCCTACGTGGGGATGGACTGATTTATCCCTTCCAATAAAATATCTTATAAAAAATAAGATATATGTAGATAGAATAATACTATTTTCTGATAATGAAATAAATTTAGGATATGATGATGTATGTCAGAAACTTATAGATAAATATAGAAAAAAGATAAATCCAGATGTATATGTTCATGCAGTTGATCTTCTAGGATATGGAACTCAGCAGTTTAAAGGTCCAAAAGTTAATATAATTGCAGGATGGAGTGAAAAAATTCTGGAGTTCATTTCTAAAGTGGAAAATGGATTGGATAATATGAAACTGGAAATAGAAAGATATCATTTTAAAAATGAAGAAAGCATGGTTATTTAAATATGAATAGCAGGAGTTGAAAATAATGTTAAAGGTAAAAGGAAAATATGCAGAAGCAGAAGTTTTTGCAGATAATATAGATGATGATGTAATAGAGCAGATAAAAGAATTATGCAATATGCCATTTGCAGAAGAATGTAAAGTCAGAATAATGCCTGATACACACAAAGGAACTGGATGTGTAATAGGATTTACAGCAGATTTGAAGGATAAAGTAATACCTAATATTGTGGGAGTTGATATTGGATGTGGAATGCTTACTGTGAATATTGGGAAAAATGAAATAGACTTTGAAAAATTAGATGAAGTAATTCATAAAAATATACCTAGCGGTAAAAATGTTCATAAAGGCCGTATTGTAAGGTTTGATAAGCTCAAGGATTTAAAATGCTATAGAAGTCTTAAGGATACAAAAAGAATTGAAAGAAGTATAGGTACTCTTGGAGGAGGAAATCATTTTATTGAAGTTGATGAAGGTATAGATAAAAACAGATATCTTATAATCCATTCAGGAAGCAGAAATTTAGGAACCCAGGTTGCAGATATTTATCAGAAGCTGGCAATAGATTTATGCAGTGGAAAAGAAGAGTATTTTATAAAAAGGGAAAACCTTATAAAAGAGTATAAAGAGCAGGGAAGGCGCAAGGAAATACAGAATGCCCTAAAAGAATTAAAGTCAGAGTATGATAGTCTTATGCCTGAATATCCAAAGGATTTATGTTTTCTTACAGGAAAGTATAGAGATGAATATTTAAATGATATGAATATATGTCAGGAATATGCTGTTTTAAACAGAAAATGCATGGCAGATATAATACTTAAAAAGATGTTTGATAAGGGAATTGATGAATTTGAGCATTTTACTACAATTCACAATTATATAAATTTTAAAGACAATATAATAAGAAAAGGGGCTATCTCTGCATATAAAGATGAAAAAATTCTTATTCCACTAAACATGAAAGATGGTTCAATAATTGCTATTGGAAAAGGAAATGAAAAATGGAATTACAGCGCACCACACGGAGCAGGAAGGCTTATGAGCAGGACAAAGGCAAAAGAAAATATTGATCTTGATGAATTTAAAAAGTCTATGGAAGGTATTTTTACTACATCTGTAAGTGAGAATACTATTGATGAAGCTCCAATGGCTTATAAACCTAAAGAAGAAATAATTTCAGCTATTTCTGATACAGCAGAGGTTTTGGAAATTATAAAACCTGTGTATAATTTTAAAGCACAATAAATAAATTGAATGGAAAATACCATTAAAGAATTCATTTTAAATTAAGGAATTGGTAAATAATTAATGTGTTATAATTGGAAATAGTAATTATAAATGTAATATATAACAAAAAAGAAAATGAGAGGAAAAGTTATGTTTCCAGATTTTATAAAACATTATGATATAATACGTTCAATTTTGAGAGATGTGTTCTTATATGGATGTTTTTCAAAAAGCGAACTTGAAAATAAAAATAAAAATAGTTCCCGTAAAATAAGTTATGAAATGAGAAGAATACGACAGTATATAAAAGATGATTTTGTGAGAGTTGATAGAAATGGGAAAAACAAGCTGCTAAATTTAAGCTGTGACAGCATTTCAAATACAAAAAATTTTCTTGTAAGGACATATTTAAGCAAAAGTTTTACGAGAAGTGATATCATTTTATATTATTATATTCTTCTTGTTTTGAATAAAAATGATAAGCCTATGAGTTTTTCAGAAATAGAAGATGAACTTGTTAATGAGGGACTTATAAATTACGATGAAATAAGCAGCAAGACAATAGAAAGAAAATTAAATGAAATGTGCAGTGTTATGGAAATTGTAAGCTGTCAGAAGAAAGGACGTTCAAAGGAATATTTTATTCCAAATGATATACTTTCAGAATTTAATGATGAAGAAATAGAAAAACTTTCTCAAGTTGCAGAATTATATAAAAATATTATATTTCCACATATAAGTGGACATTATTTTTGTGATACATTAAAAGATTATATGAAATTTGAGCGAAATTTAAATATTGAAGAAAAGGATTCTTTTCAATATGAATATCTTCACTTTCATCCAGTTATTGACGAAGAACTTATATTAAAAGTCATGAGAGCCATTTATGGCAGAAATAAGATTATAATGAAAAGTGGAAATAATTCTAGATATAACAGGTATAGCAGGCGTTCTAAAAAAAGTCATTTTAAACCTGTTAAATTGAGATATGATGTAGAATGTGGAAGATTTTATGTTTTTGGATTTTATGAGGATGATAAATGTGTAGCAGTGCGTCTTGACAGAACAGATGATATTGAAATATTAAAAAGCACATTTGATTATGATTTATATCTAGATAAATATAAAATCAGTATGAGAAACAGTTTTTCAAGTGTTCCTATAAACAATAATAACCCATGTATAAAAGTCAGGTTTGAACTTATAATAAATGATGATAATGAAAGATATCTTATAGATAAAATTAGAGGAGAACTTGGGAAATGTATTTTTGAAAGTATTTCAGAAAACAGATTTACAATTGAAAAAGAAGTGAATGACTGTGTTGAGATGGTGCCATGGATAAGGAAATATGGTGAAAATATAAAAGTCCTTGAACCTGCATCATTGAAAAAGAGATTAAAAAAGGATTGGAAGGATATGCTTAGCAATTATGGAGTTATTTCATGAGTATAAAAACAAATATTTTCATCTTGTGTTGAAGATTCTTAATTCATGCAGAGATGGATTAGAAAAAGAGGATATTATCAAAATAATAGAAGATGAAGAATATGATGAAAAACTCATAACAAAAGATTTTAAAACATTTGAAGGAATGATATTAAATGAGTATGAAGATAATAACCTTAATCTTTTAAAAAACAAGGGACAAGTCTATTATAGCGTTTTATCATCAGAAGATAGAATCCCAATAAAAATAAGATTTTCTAATATTGAAAAGACGTGGCTGAAGGGGATGCTGGAAGATGAAAGGGCACGAAAATTTTTAGGAGAAAAGATAACAAATATCCTTGAAAAGAATTTAGAAGATGTAAAAGAAGGAAGCAATAAAATTATTGAATTCACTAATAAAAATACAAACGAATTTGAATGTGATATGAAAAAATTAACTGAAACATTTTTTAAAATTCTAAATGCAATAAAGAATAATAAATTGATAAAGTATACTAATGTAGACAGAAATAAAAATGAATATAAAGATAAGATAGCAGTTCCATTAAGGATTGAATATTCGATAAAAGATGATAAATTAAGGGCTTCTGTTTATTCTGTTGATGAAAACAGAGATATCATGATCAATCTCCATACATTAAAGAAAGTTGATATTATTGAAGAAAATTTTGATCTGAATAGAGATGAAATAATTAGAAAAATAAAAGAACGAAAGTACTGTGAGGAACCTGTTACTATAATTTTGAAGGATAAAAAAGGGGCTATGGAAAGATGTTTTATGAGTTTTTCTTCATTTGAAAGAAGTTCTAAACTTATAGATAAAGATACTTATGAAATTGATATATGCTATTATGCTTTTCAGGAAACAGAGGTTATTTCTAAAATAATGTCATTAGGACCATATGTTACTGTCATGGCTCCAGAAAAAATAAGAAAATGTGTTATTGAAAAAATAAAGAAAGCCATAGAAATCCAATAATTTGATTTGTTGCAAATAATATATTGCAAGATTAAAATTACATTCTTCATTCCTCATAAATCACCAGAGATGATATTTATTACACCGAGTCATCAATTTCCTACTGGGGTTGTTCTTCCGATTAATCGTAGAATTGAATTAATTAAATATGCAAGAGAAAATGATATTTATATTGTTGAAGATGATTATGACAGTGAATTTAGATTTGAGGGTAGTCCAATAGAATCTATGCAATCACTTGATCCTGATCATGTAATTTATGTTGGAACATTTTCAAAAATATTCATGCCTTCTCTTCGTATGGGGTATATAGTTCTGCCAGATAATATTCTTAATAAAACAAGAGATATAAAATATGTAGCTGATTTACATTCACCTATTCTTGAACAGCTTACTATGGCAGAATTCATTAAACAGGGATTATTGGATAAACATATAAAGAAAATGAGAAATTTGTATTTAAAAAAACGAAATCAGATTATAAAATGCCTAAAACACTATTTTGAAGATGAGGTTTCAATTTCAGGTATGCAAGCAGGAATGCATTTTATAGGAACATTCAAAGGTATTCATTTTAATACAGCAACAATGAATAAAATATATGATGCAGGAATTGAAATTACACCTTTGAGAAAATATTATGTTCAAAATGAGTATGAAGAAAATTTGAATAGTTTTATCAGTCAATCTCTAGTATTTGGTTATGGAAATACAGATGTTGATAAAATAGAAAATGGAATAGTTAATTTATATA
>NZ_CAKVKB010000131.1 GCF_934754915.1 uncultured Clostridium sp. | reverse complement strand
GCATATAATAAAAAAATAAATTCATAATGTTAGTTTTTTTGGAACCTATATGTAAAATAAAGAGTGTATTATTTAATGAGATATAAAACTAGGAGGAGATTATTATTATTACCTTGATGAAACTATAACAAGCAGTATAGGAATAATGAAAACAGGATGGCAGTTTGTAGGCGGATACTGGTTTTACTTTAACAGATCAAGTGATCAGGGAATTGAAGGAATGATGAATAAAGGTGGATGGAGAAATATAGATAGAAACTGGTATTATTTTTACTCTGATGGTAAAATGGCTAGGAATACATGGATTGATGGATATTATGTAAATAACAATGGTGCATGGGTGAATTAAATATATTTATATTGTACGATAAAGGATGAAATCTTTTTAAGATTTCTTATATGTACCAGATAAATTTCAGATGTAATTCTAATACTGCAATATATATTATATAAATTAAAAAACATATCATCAAAATGTTTTTAAGAATAAAATAAAAAAGAATACAGAATTATGATTTGTCGAATAAAAATAAGAAAAATTTATAAAAAAATGTAGAAATAAAGAAAAAAATATGTTATTATAGATTCAAGCAAAAGATAATAAAAATGTAAAAACAAAAGAAGTAAGGACAAAAGATGAATCTTACTCTTAAAGAAATGTTAAATACCACATATACAAAAGGTAAAAACTGTATAAATTTCAGAATATAAGAACAAAAGATGGTTTTTATTTATAGTAATTAAATAATCCCTTATAATCTTCAATACCCTTATGAAAACCAGTAAGTACATTTGCCAACTGTACTTGCTGGTTTTTTATTTTTATATATGAAATTATAGAATTAAAAAACTAAGATTTAGTCACATAATAGACTAAGAGAAATATAAAAGTGCTAAAATATTATTTGTAAAGAAGACATATACAGATATTTTTATATAAGAAATAAATAAAGACTGTAGTTAAATAGTTATAACCACAGTCTTTATGTATATTATTTAAGGGTGAATTTTTTAATCATATTATCCAGTGTTTCTGCCTGAGCAGTTAATTCCTCAGTTGCAGCAGCACTTTCTTCTGCAACTGCTGAGTTTGATTGTACTATATCTGAAATCTGTTCGATTCTATCATTTATTTGTTTAATAGAAAGGGCTTGATTTTGTGCAGCACCAGTTATATTATTAACTAAATCTGCGGCCTCTTTAGTATGTTTTACTATTTCATTCAGCATTTTTGAAGTTTCATCAGTAATCTGTTTTCCTTTGGCAACTGATTTTATTGAAGTTTCTATTAAATCAGCAGTATTTTTTACAGCTTTTGAGCTTTGTTCAGCTAATTTTTTAACTTGTTCTGCTACAACAGCAAATCCTTTACCGGCTTCACCAGCCCTTGCAGCTTCTATTGCTGCATTTAATGATAAGAGATTTGTTTCTTCTGCAATATTATTTATAGTTTCTATTATGCTTCTTATATTTTGTGAGTTTTCTTCAATTTCATCCATAGCAGTAAGCATTTCATTCATTTGCTTATTGCCTCTTTCTATATTTTTAGTAAGTGAATTTACTATAGAATTTGTGTTTTGGGCATGGATTGAAGTATTGCTTATCTCTTCTGTTATTTTATTCATAGATTCAGTAAGATGGTTTATGGAATCTGCTTGTTCTGTAGCGCCTGTTGCTAGATCCTGAGAAGTTTCAGACATTTGGCTGCTTCCTTCATGAACTTGAAATCCTGCTTCTTTTATTTCATGGAAAGTTTCATTTAACTTTTGAATTATCTCAGAAAGTGATTTCTGGATTTCTATAAAATCACCATCATAATTCATGCTGGTTTCAACAGCAAGATTTCCAGCTGCAATGCTTCCAAGAACCTGTTTTATATCTAATATGTACATCCTTAAGGATTCTACAGTTTTTTTAGTAGCATCAGCTAATATTTTTGTTTCATCATCAGTAGTTATTTCTGGTATATCACTTTCTAAATCACCTTTTGAAAGAAGTTCTAATCTATTTATACATGAATTTATTGGATTTGATATGTTATATGATAATATTTTTGAATATTTTATGTTAAGAAGTAATAAAATAATTGCTAGTACTATTATAATAAGAATTTCTTTTTTCATTCCTGATAAAAATTCATCAGTTTCACCAGCAAGTCCAATACTCCAGTTATTTGTTTTATCAATAGGGGTATAAGCAATAGTCTTTTCTAGAAAATCATAAGTATAAGTTCCAAATCCACTTTCACCAGCAATCATTTTCTTTTGTATTTCTGCCAAATCTTTATATGAGGAATCAGTATTAGAATCATTTATAAAGTTCTTTTTATTTTTTACCAGACTTATATCATCATGAGCAATAATGTCTCCATTGCTATTTAAGATATATGAAGAACTATTATCACTTAATTTTATTTTTTTGGTTATTTTTGATAAAAAGTCAGCATCTTTAAATCCATATACTACTCCTTTAATTTGACTATTTCTTATTATTGGAGCCATTATGACAAATTGTGGTTCGTTAGTTTTGGCATTTATCATTAAATCAGATATTGTTGTTATATTAGTGCTTGTACAAAAATCAAAACAAGCAGTATCAGTTATTTCAGATATATCTGTTCCATATAAAGTATTTTCATTTATGTCTGCATAGCCGATATTTTTAAAATCATAATTCTTGATAGTATTGTTAAATTGTATGTCTAACTGTTCGGCGTTAAAATTATCTTCATCAAAAATTTGATTGTTTGCTAAATCAGTCATTGCAGCTTTATAATTATCAAGATTAGAGGTTATTTCCATTGAAGCTAATTCAGCTGATTTTGACAAAGTTTTCTTTAATGTTGAAATTATTGAGAGATAATTTATTGTTAAAGATACTATTGTTATTAAGATTAATGGAACAGCAGATGATAAAATCATATTTAACATAATTTTTTTGTCAATTTTTTTGTTTGTAAGATTGCTTTTTGCTTTCTTAAAACCCTTTTTTAATTGTAGTTTTCTCATTAAAAATCCCCCTTTAGTAGCTCATATACGTTATTAAAGCAATTCTGTAATATATTTATATTATAACAAAAATATATATATTGAGACAGTATTTATTAAAAATATAAAAAAATAAATAAAAAATTACAATTATCTTGACTGGCAATATAAAAAAATGTTTCATAAACATAAATATAATTAAACATATTAGAAAAAATTTGCTTAAAGATAATGAAATCATATAGAAACTTTAAATTTATTTTAGAATGTTATAAATAGTGATACGTATGATTAAAGAGATATTATTTGGTAACTTGGAAAAATTAAAAAAATGTCTGTAATTTCACATAATATAGGCAGTTATTTAATGTTGACACAATTGGTTATATTTGATAATATACTAATATCCTACAGAAATAGTAAGAATTAATATAATATTGTTTTTAGAAAGGTGATAGTTAATGAGCATCGATTGGAATTTTATTTCTGACAGTATACCTTTGTATGCAGAAGCAGCATGTCTTACAATTAAACTCGGTTTTATAGGAATAGTATTATCAATTTTGATTGGAATGATATGCAGTATTATTTTATATTTTAAAGTGAAAGTTTTAGATTGGATTGTAAAAGCTTATATTGAACTTTCAAGAAATACTCCATTGCTTGTACAGATATTCTTTTTATATTTTGGGCTTCCTAAACTTGGGTTCACAATGAATGAAACATCATGTGCAGTAATTGGACTTGCTTTTCTTGGAGGAAGCTATATGGCAGAAGCATTCAGAAGTGGTCTTGAGGCAGTTTCAAAAACTCAGATTGAATCTGGTATAAGTATAGGACTTTCAAAAGCCCAGCTTATAAGATATGTTATAATTCCTCAGGCTTTTTCTATAAGTATGCCGTCAATAAGTGCAAATTTTATATTTCTTTTAAAGGAGACTTCAATTCTTGGAGCTATTTCCATAATAGAAGTTACTAATTTGACAAAGGATCTTATAGGAATGTATTACAGGACTTTTGAGTCTTTAGCAATGCTCGTTATAGTATACCTTATTATTATACTGCCTGTGTCATTTGTACTTACAATAGTAGAAAGGAAGTTGAGATATGCAGAATTCGGCAATTAGTATCATATTTCAGGGAAAAAATCTTCAGCGTATTTTTGAAGGACTGCTGACAACAGCTGAAATTGCATTTATATCTATAATAATAGGTTCTCTTATTGGAATTTTAATTGGTTTAAGCAGAACATCAAAATGTAAAATTGTTCTTTTTATAAACAGGGTTTACCTTGAAGCATTCAGGATTATACCTACACTGGTATGGCTGTTTATATTCTATTTTGGGGTAACAACAGCATTAAATATAAATTTAGCTGGAGAAACTGTATCAATAATAGTATTTACATTGTGGGGAGCAGCTGAAATGGGTGATATTGTAAGAGGTGCATTAGAGTCTCTTCCAAAGCATCAGATAGAATCAGGAAAGGCGCTTGGATTAAGCAGTTATCAGCTTTACAGATATATCATGATTCCACAGGCAATAAGAAGGATGATACCGGGAACTATAAATCTTGCAACAAGAATGGTAAAAACTACTTCTCTTGTAGTTTTAATAGGAGTTATAGATGTTGTTAAAGTTGGACAGCAGATTATAGAAACTGCAAGATTTGAATTTCCAACTGCATCTTTCTGGATATATGGTTTTATATTTTTCTTATATTTTATAATTTGTTATCCATTATCAAGAATATCTAAAAGACTTGAAGCAAAATGGAATAATTAGGAGGAAGTTATGGACAATCAGAGCAATCCTGTTTTATTAAAGGTACAGGATATACATAAAAAATATGAAGATGACAGGGAAATATTAAAAGGAATCAATTTAGAACTTCATAAGGGAGAAGTTCTTGTTATACTTGGACCTTCAGGATGTGGAAAAAGTACATTCTTAAGATGTCTTAATGGACTTGAAAAATTTCAAAGTGGTGATATTAAATTTAAAGATATCAGTTTTAGTGATAAAAATGCAAATTGGCAGGAGATTCATCAAAAAATAGGAATGGTTTTTCAAAATTATGAATTATTTCCTCATATGACAGTTATGGAAAACATAATGCTTGGACCCTTAAAAGTTCAAAAAAGGAATAAAGAAGAAGTGACAAAGCAGGCTGAACAGCTTCTTGAAAGAGTAGGACTTCTTGATAGAAAAGATGCGTATCCACGCCAGCTTTCAGGTGGACAAAAGCAGAGAATTGCTATAGTGAGAGCGTTATGTATGAATCCTGAAGTTATATTATTTGATGAAGTTACAGCTTCTTTAGATCCAGAAATGGTTAGAGAGGTTTTAGATGTTATGCTTGAACTTGCAAAACAGGGAATGACAATGGTTATAGTAACTCATGAAATGGGATTTGCACAGGCTGTTGCAGATAGGATAATCTTTATTGACGGAGGAAAGATATGTGAGGAATCAGAGCCAGAACAATTTTTCACAAATCCTAAAACTGAACGTGCTAAACAATTTCTTAATATATTTCAGTATTAAATATTAATATTTTAAACAGTTAATTTTGATTAAAAGAAAAAATTAATATATAAATTTGGGGAGGCAATATATTGCAATAAATTATTATTACAGTATATTTTGCTATAAATAATTCTTTTAAGAAGAGGGGAAGAAAGAGTATGAAAAAATTAAAAAAATTAGCGGCTATATTACTTGCAGGAGCTTTATCAGTAACTTGTCTTGCAGGATGTGGAAGCCAAAATAATGAAGCAAAAACTACAGATGCTGGAAAGAGCACTGTTGATGCAATAAAGGAAAGAGGAACTATAAAGATTGGCGTATTCAGTGATAAGGCACCTTTTGGATATGTAGATTCTAATGGAGAAAATCAGGGATTTGATGTGTATATTGCAAAAAGATTTGCAAAAGATCTTTTAGGAGATGAATCAAAGGTTGAGTTTGTACTTGTAGATGCAGCAAGCAGGGTTGCGTATCTTGAATCAAACAAGGTTGACATTATTATGGCAAACTTTACAGTTACAGATGAGAGAAAACAAAAAGTTGATTTTGCTAATCCTTATATGAAAGTTTCTCTTGGAGTTGTTTCACCAGAAGGAGCACCAATAAAATCAGAAGATGATCTTGCAGGAAAAAAGATAATTGTTGCTAAAGGAACAACTGCTGAAACATATATGACAGAAAAGCATCCAGAAGTAGAACTTGTGAAATATGAACAGTATTCAGAAATATTCCAAGCATTGAAAGATGGACGTGGTGATGGTATATTAAGTGATAATACAGAAGTTATTGCATGGGCAAAAGACAATCCTGGATTTACTGTTGGAATTTCATCTTTAGGAAGCATAGACACAATTGCTCCAGCTGTAGCTAAAGGAAATGCAGACCTTAAGAATTGGATTAATACTGAACTTGAAACTTTAGGAAAAGAAAATTTTGTGCATAAGGCATATGAAGATACATTAGAATCAGTATATGGTTCTGAATTTGAAGATAATCTTGTTGTTGAAGGTGGAGTTGTTACAGAATAATTCATTATAGTTAAGAGAATTTACCTTAAATAATAAAGAGAAAATAATAAATAAATTTTTAAACTGAAGTAAAAGCAGATTATAGTACTTTGCAATAGTCTATAGTCTGCTTTTTATTGTAGTTATAATTTAATGAAATATAATTTATTTGGTTAAGCAATTATTTTTGGATTTTTAAGGGCATATTAGGACTTGAAATTAAATAATCAATTGTATAATATATTAATAATTTCTAATTAATGGAATAATAAGGGAGAAGAATATGATAAAAATTAATAAAAGAATTGTAGGACTTATATCAACAGCTTTAGCAACAATATCGATTTTTAGTCAAAGTAATATGTCTGCATACGCAGATCCATACCATGAAACAGTAGAATACAAAGAAATTAAAGTAATATCTTCAGAAATGCCTGAAGAAGCAACTGATGATCAGGGAAATATATGGAAGTATTACAAATATGAAGATGGGACTATATGTCTTTTTGGAATACAGAATCCTAAAGAATATATTGAAATACCTTCAAAATTAAATGGTACTAGAGTTACAGGAATATTGAGTCTTGTAACTGTAAAGAGGGCTAGTGTATCTGATTCAGTTCAGTATGATCAGACTATAAAGAGCATAAAGATACCTTCAACTGTGAGAAGAATTGAACCTGAAGCATTTAATTTATGTGTAAATCTTGAAAATATAGATATGCCTGAAACAGTTACAAGAATAAGTTATTCTTCATTTAACAATACAAAATGGCTTAAAAATCAAAAATATAATGATGGATTTTTAATTATAAATAACATTCTTCTTGATGTAAAAGATAAATCTGGTGATGTTGAAATCCCTTCAGGAGTTTTAGCAGTAGGAGAAAATGTTTTATATGGAAATAAGGAAATTACAAGTGTTACTATTCCAGAAACAATGATTGAAATAAGAAAAAATGCATTCTGTGGCTGTATAAATTTAAAGAAAGCTGTTTTTAAGAACAATCTTACTTTTGTGGAACCATATGCATTTTCAGGTTGTGATAATCTAACAGAAGGAGAATTTCCTATAAGAAATAAAATAGCCACATATGCATTTGATGGTTCACCAGTATTTGATAAACTCGTGTGGGGCCAGTCTATTGTAGATAATATAAGCAGGGAACCTGAAAGCAGCATTCTCACTATGAATAAATCTGTAGATAATATAGAAACTCCTAATAATGGAAATATAAATAATGCTTCTGATAGTTCGCAAATAAAGGAAGGATGGAATACAGTTGGTGGAGAGAGATATTATGTGGATTCTCACAATGCATTTGTAACTGGCTGGAAAGACATAGATTCAGGAAGATATTATTTTTACAGCAATGGCCAGATGGCAGTAAATTTTATTAACCTTGGAAATGATTCTGTGTATTACCTGGAACCACAATATAATAATATGGGAAAACTTGTTACCGGATGGAGGTATATAGATGGGGAATGGTACTATTTCAATCCTGAAGGTGATGGAGTAAGGGAAAAAGGATACATGAAGACTGGATGGCTTTATAATAATGGAAGCTGGTATTATTTTTATGGAAATGGTCAGATGGCAACAGGCTTCATAAGATTGGGAGATGACTATTATTATTATTTGGATCAATCAAGTACAAGCAGTATTGGTATAATGAAAACAGGATGGCAGAGAATAGATGGATATTGGTATTATTTCAATACAAGCAGCGATACAGGAATTGAAGGTAAGATGAACAAAGGATGGAAGAATATAGGGGGAAATTGGTACTACTTCTACTATGATACTGGAAGAATGGCAGCAGGCACATGGATAGATGGATATTATGTAAATTATAGCGGTGCATGGGTGAAGTAAAATTACATTTAAAACTCATCTAACACATATAAAAATATCAAAGAAATCTTGGAAAGATTTTTATCCTTCCTTGTCCATTGTATATTGTCAATTACGATATATATATGATATACTTAAGTCATCAAATAAATTAGTACTTTATTGATTATTTGGTATAAAATTAGTAGACAAGGGGGATTTATGATGGTTGTTAGAAAGAAAAATGGATTAAAAGAAGAGTTCAATATAAGTAAAGTAATAAGATCTATAGAAAATGCAGCAAAAGATATAAACATTAATCTAACAGAATCAGATCTTTCAAATGCAAGCAGATTAATTGAAAATTTTTTAAAAGCAGAAGGAAGAGAAGAAACTTCTTCTTATGAGATTTTTGGAGCAATAGTCTTTAAATTGAAAGAACTTGACTATAAGAATGTTGCACAATCTTATGTAAGAGGTGCTTTAGGATTAGATAAGTAAAGCTGTATTTTAAATTTTGTAAAAAAGATTTTCTCAAGGTCATATTGAGAAAATCTTTTTTGATTAAGGGGGACATATTAAATGAAATATTATGTGGTAGATTCTTT
>NZ_CAKVKB010000130.1 GCF_934754915.1 uncultured Clostridium sp. | reverse complement strand
GTGTTACCATAAGAGAAAATATTATCACATTTAAGATTAAATTTCTTTCACATATAAAATATAAAAATACATGCATATATAAATAATTTATCCTAAAAATCCATAATATTCATAAAACATTACGAACTATATATTTCAATTAACAATGTACAATGGACAATTGGCAATAAATAGTAAAATCTTTCCAATATTTCTTTAATTATTTATGTGGTTTTATTATTAGAATATATATTATCTTTTCAATCAAAACAGTTTTCAGCCATAATCTCCATAAACTATCTTTATACATAAAAAACTAATAAAATTTATCCTAAAATCTATAGTATCCTGAAGTATTATGAATTCTAATTTTTAAAACAGTAATGATTTTCATCCTTGAAAACTATATATACACAAAATATCTTTGATATACATAAAAACAAGAGCATTAATCTATAATTTTGCCTAGTATATAACGCTCAGATATAATTCATATTTCCTATATATTTTTAAAAGATTATTTATATAAATCACCTGAAAGCATTTCTAATTTTTTCAAATTCCTGATTATATAAACTTTTGATTTTTTCTCAAGAATCCCTTCATCACAGAATTTATTAAGAGTTCTATTTAAATGTCTGTAGCTGGTTCCTAGAAGCTCAGCAATTTCATTATAGTTTCCCTCAAATTCAAATTCATAGTTGTCTTTTTCTTTTTCAACAAAAGCATATATATAGCTTGCAAGCTTATTTTCAAGACTATATAAAATATTGATTGAGTTATTTGTGCTGGTCACAATGAGTTTTTCACTAAGATACCTGCACATATTTAAAAGAAACTTGCAATCATTAAAAAGCTTTGATTGTACAACCTGAAAACTCATTTCTATGCCATAAGTATCTTCTATTGTCTGAACTGTACAATCAGCAGTATTACTACGCATAAACTCAACTTCTCCTATTATTCTTAAAGGTCTGTCAAAGCATATGAGAAGACATTTTCCATTTGCCATGTTCTTGCATACTTTTGTTTTTCCTTCTACTAAAAAATATAGATTGTTCAGTTCTTCACCTTCTCTGCATATAAATTCATTTTTATTCCACAATACAAGATTCATATGTTTTCTCATATTTTCACTAAAAAGATCATCAATATTAAACTTCTCTATATAACTTTCCAATAACTTTTTATCATTTATTCTTTTCATTGCTATTTCTCCAATTCATCATAAAACAACATATAAAAGATTCCATTTTAAAAACAGTATTCTAATTGTATTTATTTATAAATGAAAATCTTCTTCTTAAATTCTATATCTGTGCCGTATTTATAAGCCACGAATAAATTTCTGGCAAATACAATTTTCCAAAGTGACACAAATCATATTTTCATCTGCTTGAAACTTCTTTCTATTATACAATAAATTTATAAAAACATGACATATGTCCTATAATAAAATCTACATTATAGCTTAAACTATATACATTCCAATTTACAATTAAAATTCACACTACTACAAAGGAGAAATTATGTATAATTTTTTATCACTATTAATTGGTACATTAATTGCAGTCATGGTTGCATTTAATGGCGAACTGGCTATGAGCACAGGAAATTACTCTTCACTTGTCATAATCCATGCAATTGGATACGTTTTTCTTGTACTCATCATGTTGTTTAAAAAAATAAAAATTCCATTTAAAATGAATCTTCCATTCTGGATGTATAGTGCTGGAGCAATAACAGTTCTCACAGTTCTTATAAACAATGCTGTATACAGTTCACTTGGAGTGACAATTCCAGTTGCCCTTGGACTTTTAGGCCAGTCTGTCACATCCATTATCTTTGACCACTATGGTCTTCTGGGAATGCCAAAAATCAAATTTAATTCAAAAAAACTCGTTGGCATATTCATCATAATAATAGGTGTCTGTGTTATGACATTTTTATAAGAAGACAGGAGGAAATTTCAAATGATTTCTATATTATTATCCATTCTTACAGGTGTAATAATTGTATTATCCAGAATATTAAATGCAAGGCTTACAGATGAAATAGGTCTTATTGAATCAAGTTATTTCAATTATTTAACTGGTGCTGTAACATCAATAATATTATTTCTTATAATGGGTGAAAAATTTACCTTTTCATCACTAGGAAATGTTCCTTTTTATGGATACTTAGGAGGAATGCTTGGTGTTATAATTGTAATACTAAACAGTGTTGTAACTCCAAAAATATCTGCTTTCTATGTTGTTCTTTTAGTATTCACAGGACAGCTTTTTACTGGAGTTATAATAGACTGGATTGTTTCAGGTAATCTTTCGTTGAGCAAAATTATTGGTGGATTAATTGTTGTGGCTGGATTAAGTTATAACCTTTGGATTGATTTAAAAAATACTAATAAATAAAATTTTCATAAGATACTTAATTTGAATCGATAATTCTTATCATTTATTAAAAAATAAAGAAACATGGATTTTTTCACTAATAAATCATTATATTTCTCTATTTTGGTGATTTATTGTAAACTATATCATTTTCATTTTCTAGAAGATTGCTGTAAAATAATCATAAGAAGAATTGAAATATTATATGTGGGAGGCGATTATTATGACTGCAGTTAATGAAGCTTTAGAAAGAGAATGTTTAGAAATACTTATTGATCAAAATCCTATGTTAGATAAAGATTCTTTAATCGCATTATTCGATGACATAAAGAGCAATGCAATTAAAAATAATTGTATTTCTGATTTAAAAGAAATAATCATCAATCATAAATATTGATTTTTAAGTAGAAACATATTTTCTTAATGAATTCTCAAAGGCTGTCATTTTTATGACAGCCATTTTATTTTTCAATACATTTGACTTTTCCGTCCTGTCAATATACTATTACAGATATGACTTCATTCATACATAACATATAGAATATTAATATATTTAAGCATAGGATTGTCAGATAGAAATCAAACTACATAACAATGTTTAGCATTTTAGTTTTAAAAAATAATGCTAGATATGATAATTAATTATAATAATTAATGCGACAATTCTGTAAACTTAAAAATACAAATAAATTCTGGAGGTAATAATGGCTATAAACAAAAGTAAAAATGGAAACTTTTTTTACACTAATGCTGATAAAAGCAATAAAAACTTTATGTACAGCAATCTGACAAGAGCAAACTGCTATAACTGTAATTTCTCAAATTCTCATTTTGAATTTGCAAGTCTTAGAGGTGCTCATTTTAAAAAGTGTAACTTTTACAGAGGGAATTTTAAAGGTGCTGAATTTATAGGCTCTAATTTAAAAGGAAGTAAATTCAAAGAAGCGAAATTTGAAGATACTGTTTTTGAAGGTGCAAACTTAAATGGTGCAGATTTTGGAAATGCAAAATTCAAAAATACTATCTTTGTAGGCTGTGATTTAAACTCTGCTAAAAACTTAGATATTAATGATAAAAATATAAGAATTTATGAAACTATGCCAAAATTGAATATAAGTGAAGAAATTCAATCTCTTGCAGAAAAAGCTATGGAAAATGAATTCATAAAAAAATCAAGAGTTCTCGATACTAAAGACGGTAATTTAAATGGACTTTCATTTATGATTTTAAGTGAAAAATTTGATGAACCAACACTAATTGAAGGAATGCACTATATAAAGTTGGAAATAGATAAGGATTTTCATACTTTAAGCTATATAATAAAACTCATTGAACATATGTATGATTCTACAAATGAAAATGCAGAAAATTAAAGCTTATTTTTTCATATTTAATTTTAAGTTTGTTATAAAAATTGATGTTTTGCTAATTAACTTAAAATTTATATCTGTTTATTAATTTCAATAAGGAAAATACACCCTGATATTAAGATTATACTTTATAAATCGGGGTGTACCAAAACCTATACTATTCATAAATTGTATAAATATCTTCTAAATTCTTTCGCACCTTTTTGCGAATATTCTTATCAGCAGGATATCCCATTGCAATTACAAGCCTTACACGTTTATTCTTACTTATGTTAAGCAATTTCTTTAAAGCTTTTTCATTAAACCATCCTAAAATACATGTCCCAAGTCCTAATTCTTCTGCCATAAGACATATATGTTCACATGCTATAGCAACATCTGTGGCTCTGAAATCCTGCTTTTTTATGAGCTCTCCTGCCCTGCTTGTTATGTTTCCGCTTTCTTCAACTGCGATAATAAATGTTCCACATCCACTTGTAAATTTATTCATAATGCTGTCTTGAAGACAATCTGCTGTTTTAGATGACAATTCTTTATTATTTACAACTATAAAATGCCATGGTTGACTATTGCATGCTGAAGGTGCTACCCTTGCTGCTTCCATACATTTTATGATTTTTTCTCTTTCAACCGGTTTATCCAGATATTTTCTACAGCTCTGACGTCTGCCTGCCAATTCCAGAAAATCTCTCACATGCTTCACATCCCTTAATCAATATAACTTCTATAAAAATTATACTCCTATTGATAGAATTTTAAAACTGCTCTTCTTTTTACTCTAGACTTGAAGATATGTCCTTTTTATATTATTATATTTTTAGCTTTATGATAAACCCATTTTTATATTAAAGATTTTCTAAAATTTTGTTTTTCTATTCATATGAGCTTTTTTGTAACAAATGATACATACTTCTAATTTTAGAAAAGGTATAATTATGAAGATAATTGTTTTTAGGAGGATTTTTTACTATGAGTTGTGGTTGTGGAACAAACAAGTTAGATGGA
Organism: uncultured Clostridium sp.; assembly: GCF_934754915.1. GTDB lineage: Bacteria > Bacillota > Clostridia > Clostridiales > Clostridiaceae > Clostridium. The sequence continues at coordinate 4,290 of NZ_CAKVKB010000130.1, read as the reverse complement.
AAAGCTATTGTTGACAGAGTAAGAGAAAAAGGATTTGCAGATAATAAACTGGATACTCCTTACACTATTACATGTTCATGTGGTCATGAATTTGTAATGAATACATTGGTAGATGTATGTCCTAATTGTAAAATGACATATGGAGTTACCCCATGTTCTCAAAATGATAAGGAAAACATTAAACCTGCTGGCATCAATTATTAGTACATAATTTAAACATAGAATTTTATTAAATGAGGCTGAAGATAAAATTTATCTTCAGCCTTTCTTTTATTATAATTAAGCAAGTTCAGCTTTTCCAGTATAAAGCTGATAATATCTTCCCTTTTTTTCTAACAATTCTTCATGGTTTCCTCTTTCAATAATTTCACCCTGTTCAAGAACCATTATTACATCAGCATTTTTAATCGTAGACAATCTGTGAGCTATAACAAATACAGTTCTGCCTTCCATTAGTTTATCCATGCCAGCAGAAATTAATTTTTCTGTTCTTGTATCTATTGAACTTGTTGCTTCATCCATTATTAATACAGGCGGATTAGCAACTGCTGCTCTTGCAATTGCAAGAAGCTGTCTCTGCCCTTGAGATAATCCTTCACCATCTCCAGTAAGTACAGTATCATATCCATGTGGCAGATGCTTTATAAATGCATGAGCATTAGCAAGCTTTGATGCCTTTATTACTTCTTCTCTTGTAGCATCTAATTTACCGTATCTTATATTTTCCTCAATTGTTCCAGTAAATAAGTGTGTATCCTGAAGAACAATACCTATTGATTTTCTTAAATCATCCTTCTTGATATCTGTTATATCTATCCCATCATAAGTAATAGTTCCTGAGTTGATTTCATAAAATCTGTTTATTAAATTTGTTATTGTAGTCTTCCCTGCACCAGTTGATCCAACAAAAGCTATCTTCTGGCCATTCTCTGCATATAATGATATGTCCTTAAGTATAGTCTTCTTTTCATTATATCCAAAGACTACATTTTTGAATATAACATCACCTTTAAGAGATATTAATCTGCTTTCTTTTGAAGGTTCATGTGTCTTCCATGCAAATTTTCCTGTAACATTTTCTGTTTCACATAATCCTGCTTCATCTTCAACTACTGAAGATAATGTAACAGTTCCTTCATCAACTTCTTCTTCTTCATCTAATGCATTGAATATTCTTTCAGCACCAGCAAGTGCAGCAAGAATTACATTAAGCTGTTGTGACACCTGTTGTACTGGTTGAGTCAGCTGACGTACATATTGAAGATATGCTACAAGCGAACCTACATCAAATGAACCACCAATAGTCATAAGACCTCCAACACAGCATGTCACAGCATAATTGATGTGTGATAAGTTTCCAAGTGCAGGCATCATGAAGCCTGCAAAAGTCTGAGCTCCTGTAGACGCTTTTCTTAATTCTTCATTTAAATCTTTAAATTCATCAATGGCCTTATCTTCATGACAGAATACTTTGATTACCTTCTGTCCTTCTATCATTTCTTCAACATAACCATTTAGTTTACCCATATCTCTCTGCTGCTCACCAAAGTATTTCTTACTTTTAGCTCCTACAAATTTCATTATTAAGAACATTACAGCTAATGTGCAGAATGTAACCAAAGATAATACAGGACTTAATACAATCATCATAGCTATTACACCGATAAAAGTAAGACTCGATGATAAAATATTAGTTACACTGTTATTTAATGCTTCACTTATATTATCAATATCATTTGTATAAAGACTCATTAAGTCCCCATTTGTCTTGCTGTCAAAAAACTTAACAGAAAGGTGCTGCATTTTATTGAATAAATCACTTCTTATATCTTTAATCGCATTTTGTGAAATATGAATCATTATTCTTCCATAAGCAAATGATGAAAATGCTCCAGCAGCATAGATTCCTCCAAGCAAAGCAAGCATCTTTACAAGGCCTTTGAAATCTCCTGGTATGATATAATCATTTATTATAGGTTTTAAAAAATATGAACCAGCAATCATAGCAAATGAACTTATGATTATAAATGCAAATACAGCTATAAGCATGTATTTATATTTTCCTATATATTTGAACAGTCTGCTCAAAGTCTTTTTAATATTCTTAGGCTTTGGAACACCTTTTTTTGCTCCAGCTTTTGAATTACTCACTGAATCCAACTCCTTCCTGTTGAGAATTATATACATCTTTATAGATTTCACTTTCTGCCATAAGTTCATCATGAGTACCAATAGCTGAAATTTTACCATCATCCATAACAATAATCTTATCTGCATCTTTTACAGAATTTATTCTCTGAGCAATTATTATCTTTGTCGTGTCCTTTAAATCTTCTTTAAATGCAGTTCTTATCTTTGAATCTGTAGCTGTATCTACTGCACTTGTACTGTCATCTAATATAAGAACCTTAGGTTTCTTTAATATTGCTCTTGCAATGCATAATCTCTGCTTTTGTCCACCAGATACATTGACTCCACCCTGGCCTAAATCCATATCATATCTTCCTGGAAGTCTGTCAATGAATTCATCAACACATGCAATCCTGCTAGCGTGTTCTATTTCTTCCATTGTTGCATTTTCATTACCCCATCTTAAGTTATCTATAACACTTCCTGAGAATAATGTATTCTTTTGAAGAACCATTGCAACTTCATTACGTAAAGTTTCTATATTGTAATCTTTGACATTTACACCACCAACAAAAACTTCACCATTATTTGCATCATATAATCTTGGAATAAGCTGAACAAGGCTTGTTTTTGCAGAACCAGTTCCACCTATTATCCCTATAGTTTCACCACTATTGATCTTTATAGATATATTTTCAAGATTAAATTCTTCACTGTCATCTTCATATTTGAAATCCACATTTCTAAATTCAATATCTCCATTTTTAACAATTGAAACATTTTCTTCTCCATCAACAATATCTATTTCTTCTTCCAGAACTTCTAAGATACGCTTAGCTGAAGCAATTGAACGCGAAATCATCATAAGAACCATAGCAACAAGCATTAATGAAATAAGTATCTGAGTTGAATAAGCTATAAAGCTTGTAATCTTACCAACTGTAAGGCTTCCTTCATAAACCATGTGTCCACCAAACCATAAAATTGCAACTATTGAGCTAAAAATAATAACCTGCATTATAGGCATAGAAAGAACTATAAGTCCAAATGATTTAGCAGCTGTTTCTTTTAATCCTTCATTACCTTCTTTAAACTTTTCCTTTTCTTTTTCTGCTCTAACAAAGGATTTAACAACACGCACACCAATTAAATTTTCCTGAACCAAAGTGTTCATATTGTCCACTTTCTTCTGCATTATTCCAAACAAAGGGCCAACATTTTTAACAAGTGTTCCTATTGAAACAACAAGTATAGGAAGAGAAACCGCAAATATAAGTGCAAGCTTTGGACTTATGCTTATTGATAAAATTATGGCAAATATAAGCATTACAGGGGCTCTTACAAGAAGCTTTATTCCCATAGTAATAGAGTTTTGTACTGCAGTAATATCTGTAGTAAGACGAGTAATTAAAGATGCAGTACTGAATTTTTCAATATTTTTGAATGAATATGTCTGTATCTTTTCATACTGTGCCTGTCTTAAATTTGCACCAATTCCCTGTCCAGCTATAGCTGCAAATTTAGACAGAAGTATTCCGAATGTAAAAGATACAACTGCCATTGTCACCATCATAAGACCAAGCTTTATGGTATAAGGCATATTGTTTGATGGTATTGCTTTATCCACAATGTCAGCCATCACTAACGGAATTAACAATTCTATTATAGCTTCCATGGCTGCACAGGCTGCTGCAAAACCTAAAAACTTTTTATACTTTCCTGAATAGGAAAATAATTTTTTTATCATTTGTTTCACCTCTTTGAATATGTACTATTATGTTTCTATGTTTCAAAACATATAGCATACTATCTATTTTTAATAAAGTGTTCAAAAAACACTTATTTGCAAATATTTTGTTTATTACAATCAGGGCTGTTATTGCCTTACTGTAAAAATATTGGTTAATCATGAAATATATTTTTTTAGAATCAAAAATTATTCTCCAAGATTTTCTAATATTCTTGTCAGAAGTCTTTTCAGAAATTCAGTTTCATCAACTGAAAAACCATTTAAAATTTGCTTTTCCTTTTCATTCCTCATATACTCTACTGCATGCTGTGCACATTTTTTTCCTTCATCCGTCAATATGTGGCACTTGTATCTTCCATCTTCCTTGCAGCCATGCCTTGATATAAGCTCTTTAAGCTCAAGACGCTTTA
>NZ_CAKVKB010000129.1 GCF_934754915.1 uncultured Clostridium sp. | reverse complement strand
TTTTATATCAAAATCTTTATTTTCTGTTTCTTCCTTCTCATCCTCACCATAAATATTCTTTAAAAATATAAGAGATAGCTGCGACCAGCTATCCCTATCAATAAATAGTGCTTTATCAAAAATCCCTGACACAAAACTACTATCAATATTTATTAATCTAGTATAGACTGGTGCAGTAAATGGATTTATTATCATAAAAACACCACCAAAACTATTAATCTTCAAATTTTATTTAATGAAACTGTCTTTTAAAGAAATAACTAAATCATTATTAAATTAAATATAAACATTTTCTTGTTTTCAAATCCTAAATTTTCACCATTTTCAAACCTGAATGCATAAGTTCAACTCTATCAAGAAGGACTTCTGAACCTCTGGCATCCAAATCACCTAATTCCCATTTTAATACTACAATATCATCAAAAGTATACATCTGGGACATCTGGTAATTATCATTTAAAATTATTATTGTTCCTGGAAGTGGTATCCTTACTCCCATTTCTATAGTCCCATCTGCTGCTAAAACTAGTGGATTATATCGTCCCACTCCTTTTTCAAGCCTCAATATATTATTCTGATGCTGTACATTTTTTCTAACTATATGTACAAAATCATTCCTTCCTCCTTCTTCTTTTGTTTCATATTCTATACTTCTTCCTATACCGCTCACTTTTGAAAAACTTGTTAAGAGAGGTCCTATTGTAACTATAAATTTATTGTTTACTACCAATCCTCCATTTTCCCATTGTTTAACTTTAAGATTGGTATCCCATTTTTTAACTGAACTTTCTTCAAATATAGCCAATTGCAACACCCCAAAATCAAATAAATTATTATTTTATACAGAGAATATATTTTTAGGTTCATCATTTAAATCACTGTTTATCTTTGATATTTCATCACACCATCTTCTTCTTTCTCTGTGCTCCATATTCATAACTTCATCATGACTCCAATGGAAATAATAAGCAATAAATGCTACCTCCTTATAAATCCGATCAATTGGATATGATGTTATTGATCGGTTGTCATAAAATTTATAGGTGCTTCTATTTCTTTTCCACAATGTGGACATATTGTTTTATATGTTGGTGTTTCCATCTGGTTTATTCTTTGATATAAATCCTGTAAATAAGCCAAATCCATTGTAAAAAGCTTTTCTATAAGTCTTACATCTACCATAGATATTCCTTCTAGGCTTGTAATAACTCTTGCTAAAAGTATTATTGTCAGATACCCAGGATTCTGTTGAACTCTTGGGTCTTTCATTGGAACTATTTCATCTGCTGCAGTCGCTAGTCTCATTACACCCTTTTTATGAATTTCTCCATCTTCATCAACATAACCTCTAGGTAATTCAAATTCATATTCAGTCTTAAATGACATAATATTTTCACCTCATATTCTATATTTAAAATCAAGCTATGTATAAATCAGTACACTTTAACTAGATAAAATACATAGCCCTATTTTATTTTATACTGTTCTCTTTAATCCTTCATGTGCAAGTTCTATGCTTTCAAAAGCTACTTCTGATGATGTAGCATTTAAGTCTGGACCAGTATACTTTGTTGGCCAAGCAGCTTCAATCTGCCATGTTGCAACAGCAGTAGTCATATCTTCAGCTAGAAGTGTTATAACTACATTTTTACGAGGAATTGCAACCTTTTCATCAGCTGGATTTAACCAGTCATAAAGAACATGAGTATCTATTAACCCAGTTTTCAAAGTTATATTTCCAAATTTTCTTAAACCTTGAACTTTTCTTGGTGTTGGTCTTTCATTTCCTTCTCTATATTCAATAACATCAACTGAAGCATCAAAACCAGTAACTTCTGTAACTTCTGCCACTATAACATTATCTACTTCAACTTTAAATCTAAACTTGGTATATGGATATTTTTCAGCCATAAAAACTTTCCCCTTTCAAAATAATTCTTAATCCTCAGTATTATACATTTTCATTAGTCTTCTGAGTTATTCTAAATATTACAAATTCAGCTGGTTTTACTGGTGCAACTCCAATTACACAAATAAGTCTTCCATTGTCTATATCATCCTGTGACATTGTATCTCTTCCAACATTTACAAAGAAAGCTTCATCAGTAGTTGTTCCAGCTAAAGCTCCATTTCTCCATAATGTAGTAAGGAAAGCTTCTACTGTCCTTGACACTCTTATCCATAAAAGCTCATCATTAGGTTCAAATACTACCCAGTTTGTATTAGCCTTTATAGATTCTTCTATGTATATGAATAATCTTCTTACATTTATATACTTCCATTGTGCATTAGATGTACAAGTTCTAGCACCCCATACTCTTATTCCTTGTCCTGGGAAACTTCTTATTAAATTTACACCTTTTGGATTAAGTATATCCTGTTCACCTTTGTTGTATTGACAATCAAGGCCTGTACATCCTCTTACTACTTCATTAGCAGGTGCTTTATGAACTCCTCTAGTATTATCAGAACGAGCATATATACCCATCATTGATCCTGATGGTGGTATAGATATAGTCTTCTTATCTAATGGATCAAATACCTGAAGCCATGGATGATACATTGCTGCATAATTAGAATCAACTATATCTCTATGAGCAGAAACATCTGTAACTTTCTTTAAATCTTTTGGAATATCTAATACTGCAAATCTACTTCCTAAATTTTCACAATGAGCTACAAGCATAAGTTGAACATTAGGGTCTGTAACTCCTGGAACTGCCATTATGCTTACCACATCGTTATCTATGAACGCTTGAATTCCAGTTCTCTTTCCTGGACCATTATCCACACCTATAAAATCATCTGGAGCAAGCTTATTTGCTGAACCATTGCTTCCATCTACAAAATCAACCTTTAAAACTTCTAAGTCTTTTTCTTCACTCAACATAGCAAATGGTGATTCTGTTTCTTCTGGATATTTTCCTACATAATTTATAACAACTAGTTCAGACTTTGATGTTTTCTTATCAACATAATTTGCTGCCTGTTCATTGAATGATACATTTTCATATGTTTCTACAATATCATTGTATCTTATTTCAATACTAAATTCACAAGTTGAAATTACCTTTTTAGGTATAATATTTTTATCAACTACATCTATTTCAAAATCTTTCTCAAATTCAATGTAATTATCTTGAGATTTGCTTACAATATTATATATTTCTTCTTTTCCGTCAGAAAATACTACAATATCTCCAGCATTAAATCCATCTCCACTTTTGACCTTGTATCTTTTACCTGAAGCACCTTCTTCTTCAGATAAAATTTGAGTTTTTGCTTTACTTACTGGTGTAATTACTGCTTTTATGTCATTTCCCCAATTTCCTGGATTCTTTGCTTCAAACTTTAATACTGCTTCTTCTTTTGAAGGTACAAAAGCTTGTGCACACTTTGAATTTGATGGCATTACACGGGCAATAAATGCTCTTGAACCACCATTTACAAAGAAATGTTCTACTGCATATGGTAAAAATCTATATTCACCAAATTCACTTTCTGATAAATATCCTCCAAATTTTCTCTTGAAATCAGCAAAACTAGTTACTAATTCTGGCAAACCTTCAATATTTCCTCTTTCTGTAACTCCAATAAAACCCGCTGTACTTGTTCCTACCCCTTCCATAGGAACAGTACCTGATTCAAATTCTTCAACATATACTCCTGGTGATAAATATTCAGCCATAATTGTTGCGATTCTGCCATCCTATGACAAAATCTCGTTCCCCCTTTCTTATTCGTAAACTAAATTTATCATTAATAAATATAAAAATAATTTATTACAAGTATTAATTTTCAAGTAAAATTTTATAAATTATTCTTCTATGCTATTATAATATCAATTTTTTTTATATTTTACCCCACATAAAGATGTAGTTTTTATACTTATTACAAAAAATATTACTTTTTGTTAAATTACTACATTTTTATGTGGGGTAATTATTTCCTTCATTCAATATAATAAAATCATGATGGGTGTTTTATCTTTTTATGTAAAATGCATTGTTCTTCTAAAAATGGATTTTATTAAATTTATTCCAATTGACAATGAAAAATGAAACCTTAACAGAGATTTCCTTAATTATTATGTAGTTTTATTATTTTAAAACATATATACATAAATAAGCTTATCTTAATTTTAAATTATATTATGAAAACATAATCTAAGATAAAAACTGCAATTACACTGAGTTTTATAGTTGAAACATACAGAAATAGAAAAGGAGGGATTATGTTGCCACTTTCAGATACTATTGAAAAATATAACCAAAAAAAATTAGAATATTTAAGAAAAAAAACTGAACAAAAGAACCTTGAAAGGGAACGTGTAGAATTACGTGAAAAATTAAGACAGTTACAGGAACAGAAAAATACCTTGAAAGATTCTGATCCTCAAATAGATGAACAGATTGAGCAGACTCAGCAACAGTTTGATACATCAGAATTAAATCTCAATACAGTTGATACTGAAGTTACTGGTTTCGAAACAGAATTAAAGGAAATAATAGATATTACAAAAACTGATTCTTATCTTTCCACTTATGATAAAACCCAAAAGAAAGATACTGATATATTTGGTCTCAGTACGGTTAAAGCCCATTTTAAACAGCCACACAACATGAGTGATTTTGATATTGTAGAAAATTTTAAAAAACTTAAAGAAAATGCATTAGACTGGATTTCTGCATGTCCTAAATGGGAACATATTCGTCTTATGGATTTATATGACCATTATCTTTCTAATCCTGACGAAAACGAATATTCAAAAGAAACAAACGTTCCCAGAGCAATCATCTCAAAATCTGATGCAGGGCTTTATGAGTTTAATTTTACTAAGAATAGCTTTAAAAAGATATCTACTATTCCTAAAGATACAACTGTTACTGTTTCTGACAGCGCACTACAAGTTAAAACTTATAAAAAAGAAACTTACGTACAAATAAAATATGTAGCTGGACAAGATTTTCGCAATAAAACTACCACTGAAAAAACAGCATATGTAAAAACTAAAAACTTAACCTTTAAAGGCTACACAATGAATTTGCTTTCCACAATAGACTCTTCAGAAGAATTTACTGAAAATCTAGCTTCAACAACTAACGAATTATTGCGTTCTGTAAGATATGGATTATTCACCAAAAAAAGAGAGTCTGTTGCAGCTGAACAGTCAGCAAATGATTCTTTTAAATTAAACGATACTGTGACCAATCTTCCAAATCCTGCTTTATTAAGCGATAAGGAAATCTACGATATATTTGTAAATCTAAGTCAAACAGTTGCAAATTATTGGACAGAATGTGAAAAATGGATTGATGCCTATTATATACATCAGAAACGATTATCTGAAATATATAATAAATTCAAGAAACAAAATTTGAAAAAAACAGTTAAAAAAAGTGATAATTCTCCTGCTCAACTTCCTGACAGTGATTTGGAATTGTCAACTAAAAAACCTCAAACATTATTAGCTAAAATAACAAAGAAGAATGTTAATGTTTATATTAAAGATGGCACTACTCTTACAAGAGTTGCAGACCTTCATGAAAATGATTTTGTTAAAGTTAAAATCAAAGCCCTTTCAGGCAATACAAATGAACTTAAATTTGATTTTTTAAAATATGAAAATAAAAAATATCTTCCTATTTTTTGTTTATCAGGTTCTAAAATATTGCACGGTTATGTAAATTCTGATTTTGTATCATTTGTTACAACTAATGAGGAATCAGTACTTGAAGAAGCAAACCATACACAAGCTATAAAGAATGCATCTAATGATGATACAAAATCCATTGAAACTTTAGAAAAGACTGTACGAAGCAGAAGTGATATAAAATCTACAGATACTAAATATTCAAACTTATACAAAAACCCTGCTTTTATGTCTGAGCAGGAAATAGCTGATAACATAAAAGATTTAGATGATTTTGATAGTATATATAAATGGGTTGAAGCCTTTCCACTTGAACGAAAAAGAATAAAAAATATTTATGACAGGCTTTATGAACAGCCTAAAATCTCTAATGTAGATGGAGTTGAACTTTCAACTACTAATACATTTTCTACTGAAAAGCCAAAAACTATGATGGCAACAGTAATACGAGATAAAGCCAATGTATATCCTGCTGATGGAAATAGCATTAAATTTATTAGTGCAGGCTCTCAAAAAAGTAAAGGAGCAGGTGTTCTAAAAAAAGGTGCTAAAATACGTCTTGTTTTAAATGAATCATTAAACAATACTCCTTCTGCTAGTACAACTGGTACAAACACTGAACCTGTCTTTACATATCATAAAGATTCTAAGGGAAAAAATACCCATTACCTTAAAATTGAATATGTAGGACAAGACCTCAGATATACTGAAGGTTTTATAAGTGCAAATGCTGTATCTACATACACTACAGAACAGGAAGCAGATGATATTCTTTCTACAATTTTATCTGATGATTTAGGTGATAATTTAGATTTATCATTAGAAGATTCAGAATCAGGCTGGGATTATATTGAGGAGTCTAATGGCATTGTAGATTCAGTAGGAAATTCAGGACTTAAAGTTTCAGAAGAACTGAGCTTTAATAAAGATGCATATGATTTGACAATTTCAAGTTTTGGTTCTGCTGCTTCTCTTATAAATCTTGCCATATCCATCAAAGAATACTATAACTCTGACATTCATAATTTTGCAGATGTTATTAACAGTGAATTTTTAGGTGTACTATCTTCTTTAAGTTCTTCTGCTTCTTCTGTTATATCTTTATCGCAGATTATAGGAGAAAATGCAAACAAACAAAAATATGGTGATGACTCAAAAGTCGGACAAGGTTTAAAAGACTCAGGAGCTATATTTAGTATGATATCATCATCATTTGATTTTGCTAAAGCTCTTAGGGAACAAATTCCAGAATACTGGAATCATATAAAAAAGAGAGAAGGCATGAATGTTGGAGATATAATAGACAAGCTTTTGGACCTTTTAGATGCTGGTAACGGTATTTTTAAATCTCTTTCCGAGATATTTGAAAAAGCTCCTATACCTATAATCTCTTCTGCAATAAGCGTATTCAGTACTTCAATTAAATTGTTAATGGATATAATAAAATTTGCAAAATATGAAATTCAAGTCTTTAAAATGTTTAATATGAAAAAACATTTGAAAACTACTTATACTGTTAATAAAAATAAAAAAGATCGTGCAGCTGATCTAGATGCCTTAAACAAAAAAATAAACAACTTACAATTTAAAGGTATTAGAAGAACAGAAAACGAAAATACTCTTCTTAAACAATACCTAGAACAACGCTCACAATATATGGATATTTTCATAACAGACGAACTTGAACAAATAAATAAAAAGCGTAGAAACAGGACCGAATTAAAAATCACACAGGATATATTAAATCTTTGTGGAGATATTACTGGATTATTAGCTACTACTATTCCAGAACCACATGCAATCATGGCTCTGACAATGACTAAAATGGGAGCAAAAGCTGCCTCTGCTGGAATAGGACTTGGAGCTGCTGCTGCTAGGAACATAAAACAATGGTACAGAGATAAACAGCCTGACAACCCTAACAACACTAGAAATAAACAAATAAGATATGCTAAAATATCAGCAGGTATATTAAATAATTTAGCAACTCTTCCACTTGTACCAAAATTATCTCCTACTGCTACTGCTCAAGAAAAGAAAAAACATAAAGATGATACGAATAAACTGAAAGAACGATATACTCTATTAGAATCTCATATAATTGCTTCAGGTACATCAGTAAAAGAATTAATCAAGTGTAATGGTGATGTAGGTACAATGTTCCGATTATTATTCACCTCATTACAGAAACGTGAGTAATTTATTTTAGAAAGGATGAATTTTAATGAATAATGATACTAATAACAACGATTTTGATAAAATTCCAGATTTTTTTTATAATATCACTTTAAATTATCTTAATATATTAGATAAACACTTTTCCATGTCAGGATATGAAACCCTTCTTTTAAAGAGAGGTAAAGATGTAGGAGCAGATACTCTTGTAGTGAATTTTGGAGATGAATCGAACCCAATGGTTTTCTCTTTCACTTTTATTCCAATTGCTGCTGAAGAAATGGGACTCGATACTGTATTGCTTCAAGTTTATGCAGTTCTTCCTTCAAAACCTCAAATGAACACAATGAGTGTTCTTGAAAAATCTCTTAACTTTATTAATAATCAACTTCCTGTAGGATTTTTAAGCATTAATAATAACAATGAGATAATACTAAGAACTGTTCAAGCTGTATCTACAAACAGTTATGATTTAGAAACAAATATTTTTGATAAAATAGCAGAATTATTTCAAATAACAATTTCCATATATAATCCACATATTGACGATATCTGTCGTGGCAAAAAAACATTTAAACAGCTTGCTTTTGAGCTAAGCAATTATTAATGTCTATGTATAAATCAGATACAGGTAAAGATAAAAAAGACTCTAAATCCCAAAAAAATTCTGATTTAAAAAATTCATCTAAAAAGACTTCAAAGTCTTCACTTATTGGGAAAGCTTTCGACCTTATAAATACCTTTTCCAGCAATGAAAATTTTGAAGCTCAGGATGAAAATTTAAGCTTTGATGATGTTGTTAATATGCTGGAATCAGATTATGTAGATATAGGAAATAAAGATACGGACAGTTTTAATGAAGAAATATCTGATGATAAAGAAAATAATATTTCTGAAAACAATACTTTATCAAATAAAACAAAATATATTGATAATAATAAAGATGCTAAAACAAAAAAACACATAGGAAATTTTGACGGTCTTGTTAACATGGCAGATTCAGATTACACAAAAATTATATCTGAAAATGCAGATGTTCTAAGCAATAAAATATCTGATAACAAAAAAGACAATTTATCAAATAAAACAAAAAATAACAAAAATCATATTTATAAAAAACATATGAGAAATAATTCTCAAGAATATTCTTCTAAAAAAGATTCTGATGAACATAATGGATATCTTCCATCTAGAAAAAAAGATAGAAAGCATATTGAAGATTTAAACGAAATAATAATCAATTTAAAAAAGGATTACTT
>NZ_CAKVKB010000128.1 GCF_934754915.1 uncultured Clostridium sp. | reverse complement strand
TTAATCTAATGATATAATACAATCAAATGTAATATTATAGAATAAAAGGTATAATGATTTGAAATTTGAATTATAAATAATTATAGAAAATTTAGGATGTATTAATAGAAACACAGGGCAATATTAAAAGGGGGTTACATAGATGGGGAAAAGTGAGCTATCTGAAGAGGATATTAAAGCAAGATATATTACACCTGCAATTGTTGATGCAGGATGGAATATAAAAAAACAGGTTCGTTTGGAATATGCTTTTACAGCAGGAAGAATAATATTACGTGGAAATATTACTACAAGGGGAAAGCAAAAAAGAGCAGATTATGTCTTATTTTATAAGAATAACTTCCCTTTAGCTGTTATTGAAGCAAAAGATAATAATAAACCAGTTGGAGCAGGACTACAGCAGGCAATTGAATATGCAAAGGCTTTAGATATTAGTTATGTATATGCATCTAATGGAGATGGATTTGTTGAGCAGAATTTAATTACAGGTGAAGTAAGAGAACTTAGTCTTGATGAATTTCCTTCACCAGAAAATCTTTATAAGAGATATTTAAAAGATAAGAACATCTCAGATGTAGAAGAAAAAGCAATGCTAGAACCATATTATTATGTACCTAATTATAAAAAGCCTAGGTATTATCAGCGTATAGCTATCAATAGAACAGTAGATGCAGTTGCAAGTGGTAAAGACAGAGTTTTACTTGTATGTGCTACTGGTACTGGTAAGACATTTATGGCATTTCAAATAATATATAGATTATGGAAGGCTGGTATTAAAAAGAAAATACTATTTTTAGCAGATAGAAATGTATTAGTAGATCAGACTATGACTGGAGATTTTAAACCTTTTGGAGGAAAAATGACTAAGGTTGAAAATAGAAAGTTAGATAGTTCATATGAAATTTATTTAGCTTTATATCAACAACTTTCAGGTGAAGATGGAGAAGAGGCATATTTACAATTCAAGCCTGATTTCTTTGATCTTATAGTTATTGATGAGTGTCATAGAGGAAGTGCAAAAGAAGATTCATCATGGAGAAAAATACTAGATTACTTTTCTTCAGCTACACACGTTGGATGTACTGCTACTCCTATTGAAACTAAAGAAGCTTCAAGTCAAACTTATTTTGGAGAACCAATCTATGAATATTCATTAAAGCAAGGAATTGAAGATGGATTTTTAGCTCCTTATAAAGTAATCAGAGTAGGATTAGATAAAGATTTAGAAGGATATAGACCTGAAGCAGGTAAAAAAGACAAGAATGGATATGAAATTGAAGACAGGGAATATAATGTAAAAGATTATGATAGAACTTTAGTAATTGAAGATAGAACTAAAGTAATTGCTGCTAAAGTTACAGAATTTCTTAAGAAGACTGACAGGTTTAGCAAGACAATTGTATTTTGTGTTGATATTGAACATGCTGAACGTATGAGGCAGGCTTTGATAAATGAAAATAAAGATTTATATTCTCAAAATCATAAATATATAATGCGTATAACTGGAGATAATAATGAAGGCAAAAGCCAGTTAGAGTATTTTATTGATGAAGAAAGTACTTATCCAGTTATAGCAGTTACAAGTAAATTAATGACTACAGGTGTAGATGCTAAAATGTGCAAGCTTATTGTATTGGATAACAATATTAATAGTATGACAGAATTCAAACAAATCATTGGTAGAGGGACAAGACTTCTTGAAGAAAAGGGAAAAACATATTTTACAATTATGGATTTTAGAAATTCTACAAGATTATTTGCTGATCCTGATTTTAATGGGCCACCAGAAGTTGTTATTGATATTAATGGAGACGATCCAGTTGTAGATCCAACAGATGAAGGGATTCCGGATGAAGATGAAACAGAAAAGATAGAAAAAGATGGACAACCATATGGTATAGGTGAGGAAAACAATTCAGGAGAGTCTGAAGATGATGACAAACCTAAGAAGTATTACATAAAAGATGTATGTGTCAAAGTACTTTCAGAAAGAGTTCAATATATAGATAAAGACGGGAAGCTTATAACAGAAAGTCTTGTTGATTATTCTAAGAAAAATATATTAAACAAATATGCAAGTCTTGATGATTTTCTTAAAAAGTGGTCTGAAGCCGAAAAAAAACAGGCAATTATTGATGAATTAGCAGAAGAGGGAGTATTATTGGATGCTATCAAAGAAGAAACAGGTAAAACTGAACTGGATGATTTTGATTTAATATGCCATCTTGCATATGATAAAGCACCTCTTACAAAGAAAGAAAGAGCTAACAATGTAAAGAAGCGTAATTATTTATACAAGTATTCAGATATGGCTAATGCTGTACTTGAAGCACTTCTTGATAAGTATGCAGATGATGGAATTAAAGAAATTGAAGAAACAAAGGTACTTCAATTAAAGGAATTTGCTAAGTTTGGTAGTCCAATGAAGATTGTTAAAGAATTTGGTGGAAAAAAAGGTTATCAAAAAGCTGTTAGAGAGTTAGAAAATGAAATTTACTCAGCTTAAAGACAGTAGATATAAATTCAAAATAATGAAAGCAGGTAGATTTAAAAATGGCTATAACAAGTTTTGTTAAAAGAATTCAGGATGTAATGAGAAATGATGCAGGAATAAATGGTGATGCACAAAGAATAGAACAGATAGTATGGATTTTATTCTTAAAGATTTATGATGCAAAGGAAGAAGAATGGGAACTATATGATGATGAGTATGAATCAATAATTCCAGAAGGACTTAAATGGAGAGACTGGGCTATAGATGAGAAAGATGGAAAAGCACTTACAGGTGATGCATTACTGGATTTTGTTAATAATAAGTTGTTTCCTATCCTTAAAAATGTTGAAATAGATGAAGAAATGCCAATGAGCAAGATAATAGTTAAATATGCATTTGAAGATGCTAACAACTATCAAAAAGATGGGATACTTCTTCGTCAAGTTATAAACATTATTGATGAAATTGATTTTACTGAATATGAAGAAAGACATGCATTTGGAACTATATACGAATCCTTCCTAAAAGATCTTCAGAGTGCAGGAAATGCAGGGGAATTCTATACACCTAGAGCAGTAACAGATTTTATGGTTAAAGTTATAAAGCCTGTATTAGGAGAAAAAATCGCAGATTTTGCATGTGGTACAGGAGGATTTTTAGTATCTGCTCTTAATGTTTTAGATGAGCAGGTTGGTAATTCTCTTGAAAAAAGGGAGATATACAATAATTCAGTTCATGGAGTTGAAAAGAAAGCATTGCCTCATATTTTATGTGTTACAAATATGCTTCTTCATGATATTGATAATCCAGATATAATTCATGGAAATACATTAGAAACTGATTATAAAGAATACAGACATATGGAAAAATATGATGTTGTACTTATGAATCCTCCATATGGTGGAAATGAAAAGGAAAGTGTAAAATCGAATTTCCCAAGTGATTTAAAAAGTTCAGAAACAGCAGATTTATTTATGAACATAATAATGTTCCGACTTAATACAAATGGAAGATGTGCAATTATCCTTCCAGATGGATTCTTATTTGGAACAGATAATGCAAAGGTTAATATAAAAAAGAAACTTATTAGTGAATTTAATCTTCATACAATAATAAGACTTCCACACAGTGTATTTGCACCATATACATCTATAACAACAAATATATTATTCTTTGATAATACGCATCCAACAGAAGAAACATGGTTCTATCGTTTGGACATGCCTCAAGGATATAAGAATTTTTCAAAGACAAAGCCAATGAAACTGGAACATTTTAATTTAGTATTAGATTGGTGGGATAACAGGGAAGAAATAGAGGTGGATGGATTCCCTAAGGCTAAGAAATATTCAGCAGAAGAAATTGAATCATTAGGATATAATCTTGATTTATGTGGTTTTCCACATGAAGAAGAAGAAATATTAGAGCCAATGGAGATTATAAGCCAGTATCAGGAAAAGAGAGCTTTTTTAAATGCTGAAATAGACCATGTATTAGAAAAAATTACTTCTATGCTTGGAGGTAATTAAGATGAACGGACAGGATTTAAAAAACAGTATACTTCAGCTTGCTATTCAAGGGAAACTTGTAGAGCAAAGAGCAGAAGAAGGGACAGCTAAAGAACTTATAGAAAAGATAAAGGCAGAAAAAGAACAACTTATTAAGGAAAAGAAAATAAATAAGGAAAAACCTCTCCCTAAAATTACTGAAGAAGAAATTCCTTTTGAAATTCCTGAAAGCTGGGAGTGGGTGAGACTTGGCAATATAATTTCAATTGAATCAGGTAAAGGACTGACTTCTAAGCAAATGAAGGGCGGAAGTATTCCTGTATATGGTGGAAATGGAATAACAGGATATCATGATAAATATCTTGTATGTAAAGAAACTGTAGTAATAGGGAGAGTTGGATTTTATTGTGGGAGTGTTCATATAACAGAAAATAAAGCATGGATTACTGATAATGCGTTTATAACAACATATCCTGAAAAATATATTAATAGAGAATTTTTAGTTTATATGTTGCGTCATATGAAGCTTGGAAAAAATAATAATGCTACAGCACAACCAGTTGTATCTGGGAAAAAAATATATCCATTATTATTTTCACTCGCACCATTAGAAGAGCAAAAACGTATAGTAGCAAAAATAGAAGAATTAATGCCATATATAGAGCAATATGATAAAGCATACACTAAAGTAGAAGCTTTAAATAAAAAGTTTCCAGAAGATATGCAGAAATCAATTTTACAATATGCCATTCAAGGAAAGCTTGTAGAACAGCGAGCAGAAGAAGGAACAGCAGAAGAATTATATAATCAGATTCAAGAAGAAAAAGAAAAACTTATTAAAGAGAAAAAGATAAAGAAAGAAAAGCCACTCCCTGAAATTACTGAAGAGGAGATTCCTTTTGAAATTCCTGAGAATTGGAAGTGGGTGAGACTTGGAGATGTGTTTAGAGTAGTTATGGGACAATCACCTAAGGGAGATAGCGTTTTTGATGGAAATGAAGGAGTAGAATTTCATCAAGGAAAGGTATTTTTTGGAGTGGATTATATAAAAAAATCAAATCAATTTACCACTAAGCCAACTAAAATAGCTGAAGCTAACTCTGTATTATTATGTGTTAGAGCACCTGTTGGAATTGCTAATATTGTTGATAGAGAAATATGCATAGGAAGAGGTCTGTGTGCAATCAAAGGATTTAATGGAATTAGTGAAAAGTTTATACTATATTTTTTAAGAGCTTTAAAAAATGATTTTATTAAAAAAGCTACAGGAACAACATTTGTTGCAATAACTGGAGAAGTAGTAAAAAATCAATTAATTCCTTTACCACCACTAGAAGAACAAAAGCGTATAGTAGCAAAAATAGAAGAACTACTTCCATATTGTAAGCAATTAATTAAATAAAATAGCATAGCTCTTTTTGATATTATTTATATATCAAAAGGAGCTAAATATTTGTCAAATATACTTATTGTGAAGTTAAGTCAAATAAATAGAACTTAACTCATAAAATAAAATGTACAAATAAAAAGAAGAGGAGTATTAATTAATATGCGTTATACATTAACAGAAGCTGAAATTGAAGATACAGTAAGATTGTTGATTGATAAATATAATATATCAACTAATATGTTGAATAAGTTATTAGATAAAAAGTCAAAAAAAGAATCTGAATTTATATTAAACATGAATAATATTGAAACAACCAGAGAAACTTTATGCAGATTATTAGTAATTAGGGAAGGATTAAATTTATTCTCTAACAAAGAATTAAGAAAGAAAATATTGGACAAACTTTCAGATGAACAAATTATAAAGTTATATAATAAATATCCATCTAAAGGAGCAAATATAACAACTGCATCATATATGAGAAAACCTTTGAGTAAAAAAAACTGGGTATCGGGTCAATTATGGGCTAATGATTTTATAAAAGAAGCAGGTTTTCCTATTATACTAGCTGGAATTGCAACAAAAAAAGAAAATACAAAGCAATCTATAGAAACAATAGAGCCTAGAAGAAAAGTTCCTGACTTAGTAGAATACCAGATAAAAATCAAAGAGAAGTTATTGAGTATTTTAAGATTACAGGAAGATAAAACAAGGTGTATGATTTCCCTTCCTACTGGAGGAGGAAAAACAAGAGTTGCAGTTGAAGGTTTTTTAGACTGGATGCAACAAAGATTTGAAGAAGAAAAATATATGGTCTGGATTGCACAAAGTGAAGAACTTTGTGAACAATGTATAAGCTGTATTGAACAGATGTGGAGCAGCAGAGAGTTTATTCTGCCATTAACTATTTATAGATACTTTTCAAAATATGAAATGGATGCAGAAGATTTACATGGTGGAGTTGTTGTTGCAAGTATTAATAAAATTTATAATAGAATCAAAAATGACGATTCTGCAATCAAAAAAATATTATCTAATACTGGTGCAATAATCATAGATGAAGCGCATAGAGCTTCATCTCATATGTATGATGTATTATTTAAAAAAGCTGAAGAATTAACTAATAATAAATTATTTCCAGTATGCGGATTATCGGCAACACCAGGACGTAATACTATTATTTCTGATGATGTTGTTGGAAAATTAGTGGATAGATTTCAAGAAAATTTAATTACACCTGAATTTGAGGATGATGAAAAATATTCTTCAAACCCTCTTGAATATTTTAAAGAACATAAATACTTATCTAAAGTTAATCATATTGTATATAAGTCTAACATTGAATATACGTTAACAGATGAAGAAATCAAAGATCTAGAAGAAAATGGTGAGTATTCACAATCTCATTTAAAGAAACTAGCTTCAGATAATAATAGAAATGCTCTTATAATAAAGAGATTACTTAAGATCGAAAAAAATTCTCCAACATTAGTATATGCTTGTACAGTAGAACATGCTAAATTTCTATCAACAATGTTAAACATTATTGGAAGGAAATCTGCATGTATAGATTCAGATACAAATAAAACAGAAAGAAGAATAATTATAAAGCAGTTTACAGAAGGAACCATAGATTTTCTGTTTAATTATGGTGTTTTAACAACAGGATTTGATGCGCCTAAAACTGAAAATATAGTTATTTGTAGGCCAATAAATAGCAATATACTATATGAGCAAATTGTAGGACGAGGTATACGTGGAACTAGATTTGGTGGAACTGAAGAATGCAATATAATTGATTTTTCAGATAATATACATAATTTAGGCGTACAGCAGGCATATATGAGATTTAAAGACTATTGGGATAATGAGTCTGATGAATATAGAGATTAATGTGATGTAAAGGAGTGAAAATTATATGGATGAAAAATTATTAGATAATGAACTATGTGATTTTATAAACAGAAATTTTCCTAAATGTGCAAATGATTTAAAGGAAGGAATAGAGCTTCTTGAAAATGTTGTACAGAGTAGTATTGATACTATTGAAGAAAAATCGGGTGAAATAATTAAAAAAGAAAGAGATTTCGATAAAGCTGATGAATATAGACAAAAAGAAAATAGGTTAAATAAAATAGCTATAAAGCTTCAAGAGATTATGGACATGCTGAATATTAATGGACAGGATGATGATGTTATAAGTCCTGAAGAAAAGGAAGAAAGGGAAATTCCCAATTATAATGATTATGTTGTTGATTCCAATGTTCAACATACTTTATATGAAGATTTTACACATAAAAGGCCTATAGCTTTTGAACTACTTAATAAAAAGTATAATGTGAGAGATTGGAAGGATATGCTTTTGCAGACTTGCAATGCAGTTTCAGAAATTAATAAAGAAATAATAATGAGTTTTCCTGATAATCAAAGAATGAATGGTAAGAAAGTGACATATTTTGCTTATAACAAAAATGATATAGTGAGAGCACCTAGGAAAATTGATAATATAGATTTATTTGTTTCAACTAATCATAGTGCCAATAGTATAAGAAATATTATAATGAATATATTAAGAGAATATAAGATTTCTATGAATGATTTTAAAATTTATTTGAGGGCAGATTATAGTGAGCTTCATTAATTATAGAAAGGAATGATTTTATTGGCAGATATAAAATATGAAATAAAAGACGAGGTAGGCATAATTTCAGAATCATCAAAAGGCTGGACTAAGGAATTAAACCTAATATCATGGAATGGGAAAGAAGCAAAATATGATTTGAGAGACTGGGCTCCACAACATGAAAATATGGGCAAGGGTGTAACATTAAGTGTTGATGAATTGAAGAAACTAAAAGAATTGCTTAATAATATGGATATTTAATATAAGTAGAAAAAAATTTTAGGGTGCAGAATAATTGACTATTATATTTAAAAAATAATAAGAACATTTTATTGTAAGCATTAAATTTATATATAGTAATGATATTTAATAAATAGTATAAACATTTAAAATAAAAATACCGAGATATTATTAATAGTATAAGTAAGCAATAAATAAAAAGGAGGGGTTATACAACATGTTAGATAAAAAAGTAAGTGAATTATTTAGAGCAAAAGAGGAAAATACTGAAAGATTTGCAAAAGAAGAAAAGCATGAGCTTAGAGGTGAATTTGATAGAGACAGGGACAGAATACTCTATTCAAGAGCATTTAGAAGATTAAGTGGAAAAACTCAGGTATTTCTAAGCAGTGAAGATGATCATATTAGAAATAGATTATCTCATACTTTAGAAGTTGCTCAGATAGCAAGGACTATATCTAAAGCTTTAGGATTAAATGAGATTTTGACAGAAGCAATTGCATTAGGTCATGATATTGGACATACTCCTTTTGGACATGTAGGTGAAAGAACATTAAATGATATTATGAGTGGCTGTGATGCATTAAGAACTGAATATAAACAATGTTTAAGTGATGATCAGAAAGGTTTTAAACACAATTGGCAGAGTATTAGGGTAGTTAAAGATTTGGAAAGCTGCAATAATACCAAACAAGGATTAAATTTAACTAAATATACATTATGGGGAATGTTAAATCATAGTAGTTTAAAATATAAAAAATGCAGATTTTATGATGAGCCAAATTCAAAATGTACATTTAGAGGAAGTTCTGAAGAGTGCAGAAATATAAATAAAACATCTTCTTTGACATTTTATGATAAATATAATGACGTTTTAAAAAATGAAAATATAACAATAGAAGGCCTTATTGTTGCATTATCTGATGAAATTGCACAACGTCATCAT
>NZ_CAKVKB010000127.1 GCF_934754915.1 uncultured Clostridium sp. | reverse complement strand
TACTTGGTCATTTGTATTATTTCTGTTTTCTAAACCAAGATCGTAATATTCTGTATTTAAATCCACAAAAGGATTTATTAATTCTTTCTTTATTTCTGCCCATACAATTCTAGTCATTTCATCTCCATCAAGTTCTACTAATGGAGTTGACATTTTTATTTTTTCCATTTTATAATTGCCCCCTTAAATTGCTCTTTTCACAATTGATATCTTAATTATACCTTAGCTTTTAAGTTTTATCAATTTTTTAATAAAATGGTTTTTTAATTTATGAAAACAATATTCTTAATAAATATGACCTCTATAATTATCTGGATTATTCTACTAACTATTCACATCAAAATCTCTATATATAATTTATCATCTGACTAGATAAAAAAACAGAACCAGCACCACATACTGCTAATTCTGTCATTATTATATTCTATATTTATTTTTTATCAACATCTTCATAATCAACAACATCTATAATCTCTCCATTAGTATAATCTTCTGAAGTATTGTATAGATCTTCTACATCATCATTGTTAGTATTGTAATTTCCATAATTATTTTTAATTTTATCTTCTTCTCTTCTATTTATCCTGCCTTTTATTGTAGTTATAGCATATATTATAACTCCTGCAATAATTAGAAATGGTAAAAGCCTAATAAACAAAGTTCCAACTAAAAATAAAATCAAAATTGTCACAATCATATATATATATTTGTTCATACAATCATCCTCAATGTCCACTATTTTTCTTTTATTATACATTAACACATATCAATTTACAATGTATAAAATTTGTTTCATTATCCTTGATTTATCTATATATTTTTAATTAATTCTATGTTTCATATACAACTTTAAAATTTATCAAATTCCTTAAAACTGACAAAAAGAATCAGTACACATTTTTAATTTATTGTACTGATTCTTCTAATTATAAAAATATATTAATTTATAATCTTAAGAACTTATCAACAGCTTCACCAGCAGCAATACCATCAGCTATAGCTCTTACAACTAAAGACTGACCTGTTCTTGCATCTCCTGTAGAGAATATTTTAGGTACATTTGTTTTAAATGAACCATATTCTGATTTTATGTTGCTTCTTCCATCACTTTCAACACCAAATGCATTTTTAAGATACTCTTCTGAACCTGTAAATCCCATTGCTAATAAGATTAATTCAGCCTTATAATTCTTTTCTGATCCTTCTACTGGTACTGGAGAAAATCTTCCGTTTTCTCCTTTCTTCCATTCTACTTTTACAGTATCAACACTTTCTACATTTCCATCCTTATCAGCATGTACTTTTGTTACTGTTGTTAGATACTCTCTTGGATCTTTTCCAAATACTTCTATAAATTCTTTTTGGCCGTAATCTACCTTAAGAACTTTTGGCCATTCTGGCCATGGATTATTAGGAGTACGAGTCTTTGATGGCTCACCCATTATTTCAAATTGAACTAATGACTTACATCCATGTCTTAATGATGTTGCAACACAGTCAGTTCCTGTATCTCCACCACCAATTACTATTACATTCTTTCCTTCTGCGCTGATGTAATTTCCATCTTCATGATTTGAATCTAATAAACTCTTTGTATTTGCTTTTAAGAAATCTACAGCAAAATGTATTCCCTTGACACCTTCTCTTCCTTCACAAGCAAGGTCTCTTGGCTGTGATGCTCCTGTTGCAAGAACTACTGCATCAAATTCATCACATATCTTCTGAGCATCATAGTCTTTACCAACATTGGCATTACATACAAACTTTACACCTTCTTCAGCCATAAGATGTATTCTTCTTAAAACAACTTCCTTATCAAGCTTCATATTTGGAATACCATACATTAATAATCCGCCTGGTCTATCGCTTCTTTCATATACAGTAACTTTATGTCCGCATTTATTTAACTTATCAGCTACTGCAAGACCTGCAGGACCTGCACCAATAACGGCTACAGTTTTTCCAGTTCTCTTTGCTGGAGGATTTGCAACTACTTTTCCAGTTTCAAACGCTGTATCAATTATAGCTCTTTCATTTTCTTTAATATTTACAGCAGGACCATTAATACCGCATGTACATGCAGCCTGGCAAGGAGATGGACATACTCTGCTTGTAAACTCAGGGAATGGACTTGTTTTGTGAAGTCTTTCATAAGCTAAATCCCATTTTCCTCTATATGCAAGGTCATTCCATTCAGGAATGAGGTTATGCAAAGGACAACCTGTAACCATTCCTGAAATGACAACACCTGATTGACAGAAAGGAACTCCGCAATCCATACATCTTGCTGCCTGAATCTGCTGTTCTTCTAAAGTCAATCTTGTATGGAACTCCTTATAGTCTTTCAACCTTTCTTTTATATCTCTATCTTTTCCTTCTTTTCTTTCATATTCTAAAAATCCAGTTGGCTTACCCATATCTAACAATCCTCCTATTTACCTTTAACTTCTTGGAATGTCTTGATTAATGCTTCATCTTCATCGCATCCAAGGTTCTTGTACTTTTCAACAGTTTCTAATACTTTCTTATAATCTTTTGGAATTATCTTAACAAATTTAGATTTTTCTGTTTCAAAGTTAAATAGTATCTTGTTACCTCTTGGTGAACCTGTAGCATTTACATGTTCTTCGATTAAATCTTTAACAATCTTTTCATCTTCTATGCTTAATTCTTCTAAAAGAACCATTTCTTCATTTATATTAATTCTGAAGTTTTCATTTTCATCTTCTTTATAAAGATAAGCAACTCCACCACTCATACCAGCTGCAAAGTTTATTCCTGTCTTTCCAAGAACAACAACCTTACCGCCTGTCATATATTCACAACCATGAGCTCCTACACCTTCAACAACAGCAGTTGCACCAGAATTTCTTACACAGAATCTTTCTCCTGCAATACCATTTATAAATACTTTACCTGATGTAGCACCATATAATGCAACATTACCAACTAAAATATTTTCATCTGCAACAAACGAAGATTTCTTTGGAGGATAAACAATAAGCTTACCACCTGATAGTCCCTTACCAAAATAGTCATTTGCATCTCCCTCAACTTCAAATGTCAAACCATTTGGCACAAATGATGCAAAACTTTGACCTGCAGATCCATTACATTTAATTGTAATTGTATCTTCTGGTAATCCTTCATGGCCATTTACTCTTGTTACTTCTGAACCAAGAATAGTTCCAAGTGTTCTGTCTGTATTTGTAATATTTACTTCTGCACTTGTTTTTTCACCATTTTCAATTGCATTCTTAAATTTATTTAAGAATATCTTTTCATCCATTACTCTATTTAATTTGAAGTCATACTTCTTATCTGGATCAAATTTAACAACTTTGCCTCTATATTTATCAGGAGTATATAAGATTGCACTCAAATCAACATTTTTAGCCTTCCAGCCATGAATATTTTCTCTTTGTTTAAGTCTATCAACTCTACCAATCATATCATCAACTTTTCTGAATCCAAGTTTAGCCATAATTTCTCTAAGTTCTTGAGCTATGAAATACATAAAGTTAACAACATATTCTGGTTTACCTTTAAATCTCTTTCTAAGTTCTTCATTTTGAGTTGCAACACCAACTGGACATGTATCTAAGTTACAAACTCTCATCATTACGCATCCTAAAGTAACTAATGGTGCAGTAGCAAATCCGAATTCTTCAGCTCCAAGAAGTGCTCCAATTGCAACATCTCTACCACTCATAAGCTTACCATCAACTTCAACTCTTACTCTTTCTCTTAAATCATTAAGAAGTAATGTCTGATGAGCTTCAGCTAAACCTAATTCCCAAGGAAGACCTGCATTCTTTATAGAGTTTCTAGGTGATGCACCAGTACCTCCATCATAACCTGAAATCAATATTACTTCAGCTCCACCTTTTGCAACACCAGCTGCAACAGTACCTACTCCACATTCAGAAACTAATTTAACAGAAACTCTTGCTCCTGTATTAGCATTCTTTAAGTCGTAGATTAATTGAGCCAAGTCTTCTATAGAATAAATATCATGATGTGGTGGTGGTGATATAAGACCTACACCAGTAGTTGAATGTCTTGTTTTAGCAATCCAAGGATAAACTTTTCCTCCTGGAAGCTGACCACCTTCACCTGGTTTTGCACCTTGTGCTAATTTAATTTGAAGTTCATCTGCATTTACTAAATATTCTGATGTAACACCAAATCTTCCTGATGCAACTTGTTTAATTGATGATCTTCTTGAGTCTCCATTTTCATCAACTATCCATCTTTCTCTATCTTCTCCACCTTCACCAGTATTAGATTTGCCTCCAATTCTGTTCATGGCAATAGCTAGAGCTTCATGAGCTTCTTTTGAAATTGATCCATAAGACATAGCACCTGTCTTAAATCTTTTTACAATTTCTTCAACTGGTTCTACTTCTTCTATTGGAACTGGATTTGAACTATAATTAAAATCTAATAATCCTCTTAAAGTTATTTCTGATTCTTCATCATCTATTAAAGCTGTATATTCTTTAAATAATTTATAATCATTATTCCATGTAGACTGTTGTAATTTATGGATAGTCAATGGATTATATAAATGTTCTTCCTGTCCATTATTACCACTTCTTAATTTTTCATATCCAGGAGTATCTAAAGAAAAATCTGCTGCATAAGTTTTTGGCTTAAATGCATTTTCATGTCTTATTTCTGCTTCTTCCTGAATTTCCTTAAGTCCAATACCTTCAATTCTGCTTGTAGTATTTGTAAAGTATCTATCTATTACTTCCTTGCTTATACCAATAGCTTCAAATATCTGAGCTCCTTGATATGATTGGATAGTAGAAATACCCATCTTAGAAAGTATCTTAGTTATTCCTTTTAGAACTGCTTTATTATAGTTATAAACAGCCTTGTCATAATCTATATTTTCAAGCAATCCATCTTCCATCAATCCTTTGATAGTTTCATATGCCATATATGGGTTTATAGCAGAAGCACCAAATCCAAGCAAAGTAGCAAAATGATGTACTTCTCTTGGTTCACCACTTTCAAGAATTAATCCAACTGAAGTTCTTATTCCTTTTTGAACCATAAATTGATGAAGTCCTGAAACTGCAAGTAATGAAGGAATTGCAACCTTATTAGCAGACACATTTCTGTCTGATAATACTAATATAGTATATCCCTTGACATAAGCTTCATCTGCTTTTTCAAATAACTCATTAAGAGCATCTTCTAATGAAGTTCCTTTATCATATACCATGTCTAGTACTTTTGTTTTTAAATTTCCTTTGTTATATGCTTTAATCTTTGCTAATTCATCATTATTTATGATTGGTGAATCAAGTTTGATAAGTTCACAATTTGAAGGTCTGTCTTCTAATATATTTCCTTCTGGTCCAAGATAAACATTTGATGCAGTAACTATTTCTTCTCTTATTGCATCTATTGGTGGATTAGTTACCTGTGCAAATAATTGTTTAAAGTAGTTGAATAAAGGCTGTGCCTGTTTTGATAATACTGCAAGAGGAGTATCTACACCCATTGCTGCTAATGGTTCTGCACCGTTTTGAGCCATTGGAAGCATAGTAGATTTAACTTCTTCATATGTATAACCAAATGCCTTTTCAAGTGTTCTTCTTGTTTCTTTATCATAAGAAATCTTAAGCTTTTTACTTTCTTCCATCTTATCTAAAGTTACAAGATTTTCTTTTAACCAGTTTCCATAAGGATTTTCATTTATATATGCATTCTTTAATTCTTCATCACTTATTACTTCTTTTTTTACAGTATCAACAAGAAGCATTCTTCCAGGCATTAATCTGTCTTTCTTTTCAACTATTTCAGGTGGTACATCCAAAGCACCAACTTCAGAAGATAATATAAGTCTTCTGTCTTTAGTTATGTAATATCTTGAAGGTCTTAGTCCATTTCTATCTAAAACTGCACCAACTTTTTCACCATCTGTAAATACTATAGACGCTGGTCCATCCCATGGTTCCATTAATGTAGCATTATATTCATAGAAATCCCTTTTCTTTCTGCTCATAGTCTTGCTCTTATACCATGGTTCTGGAATTGCCATCATTATTGCTCTTTCCAAATCCATACCATTCATATACAAGAATTCAAGATTATTATCAAAAATTGCTGAATCTGAACCTTCCTTATTTATTATAGGAAGCACTCTGTTTAAGTCTTTTCCAAGTACTCTTGACTTAACATTTGTTTCTCTAGAATAAATTTTATTTACATTACCTCTTAAAGTATTTATTTCACCATTATGAATCATAAATCTGTTTGGATGAGCTCTTTCCCAGCTTGGGAATGTATTAGTACTATATCTTGAATGCACTAATGCAAGTGAAGTAACTATTCTATCATCTTCAAGATCAGTATAGAATT
Source organism: uncultured Clostridium sp. (assembly GCF_934754915.1). GTDB lineage: Bacteria > Bacillota > Clostridia > Clostridiales > Clostridiaceae > Clostridium. Next base: position 2,864 of record NZ_CAKVKB010000127.1, on the reverse strand, counting down.
CTCTTAACTGTGTTGATAAAAGCATTCCTTTATATACAATTGTCTTTGAAGAAAATGATGCTATATAAAAAACTTCATTTAAGAATTTGCTTATCCATCCAGCTCTTTTTTCAATGTTTCTTCTTACTATATATAATTTTCTTTCAAAATCTTTTCCGCGTTTTGTAAAGTTAGGTCTCTTTACAAAAGCCTGCATTATATATGGCATAGATTCTAAAGATGCTTTTCCAAGTATTGATGGATTAGTTGGAACCTCTCTCCATCCTATTACTTTAAGATTTTCTTCTTTACAAATATCATCAAAAAGGCTTATTGCTTCTTTTCTTGCTTTTTCTTCTTGTGGAAGGAATACCATTGCTACAGCATAATCTCCTTCTTCTCCAAGTTCTCCACCTTTTTGGCCTAATTCTTCTTTAAAAAATTCGTGAGGTATATTAAATAATATACCAGCTCCATCACCTGTTTTCTCATCAGCACCTGTTCCACCTCTGTGCTCTAATTTTTCTAATATTGTCAAACAATCTGATAGAATTTCATGAGACTTTTCACCATCAATATTAACTATAGTCCCAATACCACATGCATCATGTTCAAAACATGGATTATATAACCCTTGTGCATTTGGATAATTATTTTCCATCTAAATCTCCCCCTGAAATAATATATTGTGTATTTTCTATAATTTAAAATTTATTTACATAATAAAACTAATAATATCTTTTTAATAACTATTAAACAGATTTACTAACTTCAAGATTACTCAAGTTCTTTTAATATTAAACCAGCAATATCCTTCATCCTTCTTCCTGAATCCATACTAAGCTTCTGCATATATCTGAATGCTTCATTTTCTGAAAGGCCAGAAGTCATCATCAACTGGCCTTTAGCTTTCTCAATAAGCTTTCTGTCTTCAAGAGTGTGTTCCAATTTTTCAACTTTTTGCTTTAATTTTTTTATTCTTCTTTTACTTTGGAATATTAAATCTATTGCATTGGTTAGAAGAACACTTGAAATCTTCGTTCCCATGCAGTATATATCTGTATCTTCTTCTATATATGATCTATATGGTTCATTTACAAGAGCCAAAAAACTGGTATAATCAACTAAATTTTCATAAACATCTAACAGACTCATGTCTTTAAATTTATAACCTACTAAGACAAGATCTGGGGAATATTGCCTAACTAATCTGATCAATTCATTGCCTGATGTACAAACTGCTGTAATTTCATATCCTTCTTGTGTAAGCAAATTTTTAAGTTTTGCAGCCGTCTCAATATTGCCTAACGCTATAATAATTCTTCCTTTTTGCATCATTGCAATCCCCACCTCAAATTAATAATCAGCCCGTAAGATTAGTGATTAGTATCTATCTAAGTAATTTTCAATCTCCCAATCATGTACTTTTATTCTATAATCATCCCATTCAGCTTCTTTAGCTTCAACATAATTTGTATATATGTGTTCTCCTAAAGCCTTTTTAGCCATTTCACTTTCTTTCATGAAATGTATTGCTTCATATAAATTATTTGGTAAATTATCAATTCCAGCTTCTTTTCTTTCTTTATCACTCATAGCAAATATGTTTGCTACTGTTTCATCTTCAACTTCTAATTCATTTTTTATTCCATCTAAACCAGCCTGTAATAATGCAGCTAAAACTAAATATGGATTAGAACTTGGATCTGGGCATCTAAGCTCAACTCTTGTACCTGCTCCTCTTGATGCAGGAACTCTTATTAATGCAGTTCTGTTGCTGCAAGACCATGCAAGATAAACCGGAGCTTCATATCCTGGTACTAATCTTTTATAAGAGTTAACTAACGGATTTGTAACTGCTGATAATCCTTTAATATGTTTTAATAAACCTGCTATAAATTGATATGCAACTTTACTTAATCCATTTTTATCACTTGGATCTGCAAATGCATTCTTTCCATCTTTAAATAATGACATATTAACATGCATTCCAGAACCATTGATTCCAAAGATTGGTTTTGGCATAAATGAAGCATGTAATCCATGTCTTTGTGCTATAGATTTAACAACTAATTTAAATGTCATAATCTTATCAGCTGTTTCTAAAGCTGGTCCGTATTTAAAATCAATTTCATTTTGTCCTTCAGCAACTTCATGATGAGATGCTTCTATTTCAAATCCCATTTCCTCTAAAGCTAAAGTCATATCTCTTCTTGCATTCTCACCTCTGTCAGTTGGAGCTAAATCAAAATATCCTGCTTTATCCTGAGTTATTGTTGTTGCATGACCATTATCATCAGTTTCAAATAGGAAAAATTCACATTCTGGTCCTACATTCATCTCATATCCTAACTCAGCAGCATCTGCAATTGCTCTTCTTAAAGCATATCTTGGATCTCCTTCAAATGGAGTTCCATCTGGTCTGTAAATATCGCAAATTAATCTTGCAACTTTTCCCTGCTGAGGTCTCCATGGGAATATTGCAAAGCTGTCTAAATTTGGTCTCAAATACATATCTGATTCTTCAATTCTTACAAATCCATCAATTGAAGATCCATCAAACATAATTTGGTTGTTTAAAGCCTTTTCTAATTGCTTTTCTGTTATTGCTACATTTTTTAAAGCACCGAAGATATCAGTAAATTGAAGTCTTATAAATCTAACACCATTTTCTTCAACTAATCTAATGATATCTTCCTTTGTAAATTTTGACATCTAAAACTCCCCCTTTTGGATTAAAAAAAGGCGCACAACAGATAGGTTTTAACCATCTATCGAACGCCTTTGTCCAATTCATATCTTGTAATGATATTATATTGTATTTTTTATTATAAATCAATATAAAATTTTAAAAAAATAACTTTTTTTAAAATTTACTTTTTGAA